>CALZHV010000195.1 GCA_945787485.1 uncultured Lachnospiraceae bacterium | reverse complement strand
TTGCATAATTGAATAGTTAGATATAACAGAAAATAGGGAGGATATAATCTTTTAGCAAAGCTTAATCAGCATAATCCTGCGGTACGTGATTATATTTGTGATGTTGTGAGCATGTACTAATCTAATTGCATCATTGGGAAAAATACATGTGATAAATGGTTCTGTAAGCGTAGTTATAAAGGCAAATTCCGGGGAGATATTTGTACCTTCTGAATCATGTATAAAGGGTCAAAAAGTAATATTTGAAAAAGAAATAAAGGAACAAAAAGAAGAGAAAAAAAGCTTTGTCTAAATTAATTATGAGGTGTTAAATGGAAGCACAAAATAATCAGGAACATAAAAGACGTGTACGATACAAGGGTACGCATCCCAGAAATTTTAATGAAAAATATAAGGAAGCAAACCCGGAAAAATATGCAGATACAATTGAAAAGGTAATAAAAAAAGGAAGTACTCCGGCTGGAATGCATTTATCAATAATGGTAAATGAAATATTGGATGTGTTAAAAATAAAACCAGGAGAAAAAGGCTTGGATGCAACGTTAGGATATGGGGGACACACAAAAGCAATGCTTCAATGCTTAGCGGGACAAGGTAAAATTGTCGCACTTGATGTTGACCCGATAGAGATTGTTAAGACAAAGAAAAGGTTAAATGACCAGGGATTCGGTGATGATATATTATCAATAATTCAAACCAATTTTGAAAATATCGATATTGTTTCGAAACAAGAAGGAAAATTTGATTTTATTCTTGCTGATTTGGGCGTATCTTCCATGCAGATTGATAATCCTGACAGAGGTTTTTCATACAAAACAAATGCACCGCTTGATTTAAGACTTGACCCTATGCATGGTGAAAGTGCTGCTGAAAGATTAAATTCAATCACGCGTGATGAGTTTGTTGGAATGATGATTCAAAATGCAGATGAACCATATGCGGAAGAAATTGCCTCAGCTGTTTTTAACAGAAAGAAAAAAGGTAATCCGGTTAAAACAACAATTGATCTTAAAGAAGCTATAGAAGAAGCAATTAATAAATTACCAAAATCAGTTTTGAGTAAGGATGAAAAAAGTGTTGTGATTAAAAAATCCTGTGCAAGAGTATTTCAGGCATTAAGAATAGATGTAAATTGTGAATATGAAGTATTATACAATTTTCTTGAAAAATTGCCTGATGTACTAAATGAAGGGGCTAGGGTTGCAATACTTACTTTTCATTCCGGCGAGGACAGACTTGTAAAAAAATCATTCAAACAATTATATAAAGCAGGTGTATATAAAGAAATATCCGATGAGGTTATTCGTCCGTCTAAGGAGGAATGTTTTAGAAATCCGAGAGCAGCTTCAACAAAACTTAGATGGGCTGTTAAAGCGTAGAGTTAAATAATAAAAAATGTACAAAGGAGAAAAAATGGCGCAAGTAAAAAAATTTAGTGGTTATTTATGCAATAAGGAAGAGCTTGGAAAGCTCTTTGGCAAATCAGATGATGATGCCATGTATGTAAAAGCAGCATATGAAAAATGGGGTGAAGATTTGGCATCTCATTTGCATGGTATGTTTGCATTTGCAATATATGATGAAAAAGAAGATAAACTGGTATGTGCCAGAGACAGATTTGGTAATGAATCATTTTATTATTATTCATATGATGATAAATTCATATATGGTAATTCAATAAAAGAAATATTGGATAGTGGTGACTATAATAAAAAATTAAATGAACAGGCACTCGAGCTTTTCCTTACATTTTCATATCTTCCCGGTAAACAGACATTTTTTGAAGGTATAACTAAACTCATGCCGGGATTTGTTTTGGTGTACAAAAATGGAAAAATAGAACTTAAACAATATTTTAAAATCGAATACAAAGGTGACAATAAAGTCGATATAGAAACATATGCGGATAAATTAAATGAAACATTAAACAATCTTATAGATGATTGGAAATTACCGGGTGAATCATATGGTAATTTCTTGTCAGGTGGGGTTG
The DNA here is from genome assembly GCA_945787485.1 of uncultured Lachnospiraceae bacterium. Lineage (GTDB taxonomy): Bacteria > Bacillota > Clostridia > Lachnospirales > Lachnospiraceae > Coprococcus_C. Next base: position 2,128 of record CALZHV010000195.1, on the reverse strand, counting down.
ATTCAGCTTATCTTGCAGCACTTACAAAGCCAAAATATACATTTTCTACTGCTTATGATAATAAAGATTTTGATGAATCAGAACTTGCTCAAAAATCTGCGGAATATCTGGGAACAGAACATATAAAAATCAAAATAACTCCTGATGATTATTTTAATATTGTCCCTGAAGTTATGCAAAAAATGGAACAGCCACTCGCTGATGCATCTACAATTGCATTGTTTCTTGTGTGTAAGGGAGCAAAAAAATATGTAGATGTATGTTATTCGGGGGAAGGAGCAGATGAATTATTTTGCGGATATCATGCGTATATAAGAAGGCTGGTAAATCTTGATAATCCTGATTACCCGAATGCGCCGGTTGAAAATTATTACATTGGTAACACAAAGGTCATGAGCGAAAATGAGAAAAAAGAGTTGCTGCTTCGATATAAAGGTGAACTGACTCCCCTTGAACTTGCGAACAGTTTATATGATTTTGACGAAAATACAGACGATATTACCAAGATGTGGTTGTGTGATTTGAATGTATGGTTTGAAGGAGATATTATGCTTAATGCCGAGAAAGCAAGCAAAGGTAACGGACTTATTGCAAGAACACCTTTCCTTGATACAAGAGTATATGAGCTGGCATGCAGAATACCTTCGGAATATAAGGTTAGTAAAGAACAAAGTAAGATAGTATTTCGTAAGGCATCAAGCAGAATGATTCCGGATGAAGTAGCTTTTAGAAAAAAACTTGGTTTTGCAGTACCTGTACGTGTATGGATGCAGGAGGAGAAATATAAAGCTGAAATAAAGGAAATGTTTAATAGTGAAGCTGCCTCAAAATTTTTTGATGTTAGAAAGCTTAATACTATGCTTGATGATGAGCACTTTTCACTTCCTGACAATTGGAGAAAAGTGTGGAATGTTTATGTCTTTTTAGTATGGTATAAACAATACTTTGATTAAAAATAAAATTGTTTTTAATAGTAATGGCTGATAATTGAGCTTTTTTCTTGATTTATTTGTGCACATTCGATATACTATTGTCAGAAATATGTAAAAAATGAAAGAATTATATTAAAATTTATAACTTTTATTCTAAAAATGTTGTTTTGGGTTTATTTAGATACAGAAGGGGAAGTATGTTAGATAAAACGATTTACAGGCAAACAATGGACCTCGCATTCGAAGTGGTTTTTATGTTTGACAAGGAAGGCAAAATAGTATATGCAAATAAAACAGCAGAAGAGCTTCTACAATATCATGATGGTGTAGTAGGTAAATCTGTTATTGATATTTTTCCGCTTGCTTTTTCATACGACGGTAAGCTTGAATGGAATATAGCAAAAGATAATGAGAAAAAACAGCTTATGGCATATCGAGGCAACAGAACTTGTTTTGAGGTTGAAGCAAGAATAGCAGAATGCAATTTTGACAGAGAACTTGATATTTGCGTTGCGCAAAATGTTTCAAAGCAGACTTATTTTGAAAGAAAAGCGGATCATGCAAGCCAGCAGCTTGAATCGGCAGAGCAGGTAAAATCACAATTTGTTGCCAATGTCACGCATGAGCTTAGAACTCCTGTTAATGGAATTTTGGGTAACACACAGGAGCTTTTAAATACTGTTACGGATCCTGTTGTTCTTAAAAAATTAAATCTTATTGAAAGAGGTTGTAATGATATGCACAGCCTTATCAATAATATTCTTGATTTTTCTAAGCTTGAAGCAGGAAAATTTGTACTGGAAAAAGAGAAATTTAATTTTAGGGATATGATTGAATATATTAAAGCAAATCATATTAATAAAATTACCGAGAAAGGTCTTAATTTTTTCATAACTATTTCACCGGATGTGCCGGAATATGTTGTTGGTGATGAATTAAGAGTTAAACAGATATTAAATAATTTATTATCCAATGCAACAAAATTTACATCTGCCGGTCGTGTTGCATTAGAAGTTTTAAAGACAGCACAGATAGATGGAAGAGTTGAATTATTCTTTATGGTTGTTGACAGTGGCATAGGAATTGCAGCTCAGGATATGGACAAGCTTTTTAAGAGCTTTTCGCAGGTTGAGGCATCTACAACAAGAAAATATGGTGGTACCGGACTGGGACTTGCCATATGTAAACAGCTTGTT
>CALZHV010000194.1 GCA_945787485.1 uncultured Lachnospiraceae bacterium | reverse complement strand
TGTTATTCCATACAATGAGTATGAAGGAACAGGAACAGGCTTCTCATTTGCAAATTATGATGCATTTGAATTGCTTAATACTATTAATTATTCAAAGAGAATATTCTTTGATTATAAGAAGCAGTGGCAGGATATGACTGTAAGAGCTATGGAACAGAATTACAGCTGGAACAATTCTGCTAATATTTACGAGCAGTTATATCAAAGTCTTTAAGATATAATTTGTAATACAGACTTTAAGCTATAATTAATTATATTGAAATATGGCAAAAGGGTGGTTGCCTTCGGTTTTGAAGGCAACCATTCTTTGCTTAATTGCAGGAGGATTCGCAATGGCATTTGACGGAGTAGTAATTTCATCACTTGTAAGTGAATTTAATCATAAGCTTGTAGGCGGAAGAATATACAAAATTTACCAGCCGGAGACAGATGAAATATGCATGGTTATAAAAAACAGAGTTGGTGAAGAAAATATTACAAGCAGAGTAGTGCTTTGTGCTGACGCAAGTCTGCCGCTTATGTATATTTCAGATAAAAACAAAGAAAATCCTGCACAGGCGCCAAATTTTTGTATGCTGCTTAGAAAACACATCGGAAATGGTCGAATTATTAAGGTTGAGCAGCCCGGGTTTGAGCGTATAGTTGAATTTACGATAGAACATCTTGATGAGATGGGTGATTTGTGCAGAAAAAAACTCATTATGGAAATAATGGGAAAACACAGTAATATAATTTTTACTGACGAAGATAAGACGATAATAGACAGTATAAAACATATTTCATATCAGATAAGCTCCGTGAGGGAAGTATTGCCGGGAAGAGAATATGTATATCCGCCGTCACAGGAAAAAATCAATCCAATGGAGATTGATGTAAATTATTTTATAAATACGATTCTAAGAAAACCGACAACAATTTGCAAAGCAATTTACACATCCTTAAACGGTATATCGCCAACGATGGCAAACGAGATTGCCTTTCGGGCAGGTGTAGACGGGGGTATGGCAACATCGTCAATCGGATTGGAAAAACAGGAAAATCTGTTCAGAGAATTTCGTTTGCTGATGGATGATATACGAGAAGAAAAATTCAGACCTTGTATTGCGTATAAAGGATATGAACCAAAAGAATTTGGGGCTGTAGAGCTTACAATGTATGGCAATCTGTGTGAAGCTGAACCTGATGACAGCTTTGACGGCGTAAAGCCATATGATAGCATTTCGAGGGTGATTGAGCAGTATTATCAGGATAAAAGTGTAGTAAACCGAATAAAGCAGCGTTCGATTGACCTTAGAAAAATTGTCTCGACAGCAGTGGAACGTACATCAAAAAAATATGATTTGCAGATAAATCAGCTTAAGGATACTGATGACAGAGAAAAATACAAGGTGTACGGAGAGCTTATTACCGCATATGGATATAATGTTGTTCAGGGACAGAAAGAACTGGAATGTGATAATTATTACACGGGAGAGAAAATAACAATACCTCTTGATGAACAATACAGTGCGATGGAAAATGCAAAAAGGTATTTTGCAAAATACAACAAACAAAAGAGGTCGTATGAAGCTTTGACGCATCTTACACAGACTACGGCACGCGAGCTTGATTATCTGCTTTCGGTGCAAAACTCATTGGAAATCGCAAAAACAGAAGCGGATTTACAACAGATAAAAGCTGAGCTTATAGAAAGCGGATATATAAAGGGTCGTGTCAATAAAGGAAAAAACAAAAACAATACTAAGGGAAAGCCACTTCACTTTGTTTCGGATGACGGATATGATATATATGTCGGAAAGAACAACTATCAAAATGAAGAACTGACATTTGAAATGGCATCCGGCAATGATTTGTGGTTTCATTCAAAACGTTTTCCCGGCTCACATGTTATTATTCGAACAAACGGAGATAGGGATATACCGGACAGAACCTATGAGCAGGCAGCTAAGCTTGCCGCCTTTTTCTCTACGGGAAAGAACAGCTCAAAGGTTGAGATAGATTATACGGAAAGAAAAAACTTAAAGAAGCCGCCTAAATCAAATCCGGGATACGTAATTTACCATACAAACTATTCCATGGCAATCGAACCGGATATACATGGAATAAAAGAAGTGTAAGAAGTACAGGGATACAAGAAATACAATATAAAAAAAGAAGAAATACAGAAGAAACACAAGTGTGATATCCGTTGATTTTTTTCACTGTTTGTATTATAATCTATTCTATATGACATGAAGAAATGCTTGAAAAGGGTGAACAGTTTGATTAAAAGTATGACAGGCTTCGGAAGAAGCGAAATTGTTAATGCTGATAGAAAGATTATTGTTGAGATGAAGGCAGTTAATCACAGATACTGTGATATGAATATTAAATTGCCTAAAAAACTTAATTATTTCGAAACAGATATTAGAAATTACATAAAAGATCATGTGGCAAGAGGTAAAATTGACATATTTATTACATACGAGGATTACACAAAGTCTAATGTATGTGTAAAGTATAATAAAGATATCGCCAATGAATACATACAGTATTTCAGGCAGATGTCAGAAGAATTTGGCATTGATTATGATATCAAGGCATCAGCACTTGGAAGGTGTCCTGAGGTTTTCGGACTTGAAGAGACCGCATCCGACGAAGATGAGATATGGAGCTACATAAAAGAGGGCTTGGATGAAGCTGTAGCCAAATTTGTTGACGCAAGAATTAAAGAAGGTGAGAATCTTAAAAATGACCTTATCGAGAAGCTTGATGCAATGCTTGAAATAGTTTTGTTTATCGAGGAGAAATCTCCTGAAATAATTGCAGATTATAAGGCAAAACTTGTAGAAAAGGTTAATGAGCTTGCAGCCAATGCTCAGATTGATGATGCGAGAATAGCAACTGAGGTTACTCTTTTTGCTGATAAGGTGTGCGTTGATGAAGAGATAGTAAGACTTAAAAGCCATATTGAGCAGACTAAGAATATTTTAATTGAAGGTGGTTCGGTCGGAAGAAAGCTTGACTTTATTGCACAGGAAATGAATAGAGAAGCTAATACAATTCTCAGCAAATCAAATTCACTTGAGATTTCAGACATGGGAATAAACCTTAAGACTGAAATTGAAAAAGTCAGGGAACAAATACAAAATATAGAATAATAAATGTAGGTGATTGTATGGACAAAAAGGGTAAATTAATAGTTATTTCAGGCTTCTCAGGAGCCGGCAAGGGTACTGTTGTAAAGAAACTCGTAGAAGAATACGGATACAGTCTTTCTGTTTCAGCAACTACAAGAGAACCAAGAAAAGGTGAAGTAGACGGAAAAGATTATTACTTCAAGACAGTGGATGAATTCAGAAATCTTATTGATTACAATGGATTTATTGAATGGGCACAGTATGTTGACAATTACTACGGAACACCTCGTAAGTTTGTTGAGCAGGAAATGGAAGCAGGAAGAGATGTTATTCTTGAGATTGAAGTACAGGGTGCCATGAATGTCAAGAGACAATATCCGGATGCACTCCTCATATTTGTTACAGCACCTAGCGCACAGGCTTTGAGAGAAAGACTTATAGGCAGAGGCACAGAGCCGCAGGAAGTAATTGACAAGCGAATGAAACGCGCGAAAGAAGAGGCTGAAGATATTAAAGAATATGAATACATTGCTATTAATGATGATTTAGATGAATGTGTGCATACGGTTCATTCAATAATACTCGGAAGACAATGTCTCAGAGAGAATAACCTTAGCTTTATAGAAAATATGAAAGAAGAACTTAATTCAAATTAGAAGGGAGATATATTATGTTACATCCATCATACTCAGATCTTATGGCTGTTGTAAATAGTGAGGTAGAACCCGGAGAACAGCCTGTTGTACAGAGTAGATATTCAATTGTTATGGCTACATCAAAGAGAGCCAGACAAATAATTGCAGGAGATGAACCACTTGTTAAAGATGATGGCAAGAAGCCACTTTCTATTGCAGTTGAAGAACTTTATAGTGGTAAAGTAAAAATTGTCGGTGACGACGAGTAGAAATATAAGAGTCTGTTTTTTCAGACTCTTATGTTGTTTAAGGAGTTTTTAGGAGGATTGGCATCATGATACTTAGAGAACTGTTAGATGATATGGATTTTGAATTGGTCCAGGGAAGTCTTGATACAGATATTCACAATATCCAAAATGATTCAAGAAAAATTGAAGCAG
>CALZHV010000193.1 GCA_945787485.1 uncultured Lachnospiraceae bacterium | reverse complement strand
TGCTCATTTCCCAAGAGATGCTCATGGTCTCGGAAGATTTGACGGTATGCCTCTTTATGAGCATGCGGATCCACGAAGAGGTGAACATCCTGACTGGGGTACATATATTTTTGATTACAGCAGAAATGAAGTTAATAACTTCCTTACTTCAAATGCATTGTTCTGGGTTGAGAAATTCCACATTGATGCACTTAGAGTAGATGCTGTAGCTTCAATGCTTTACCTTGATTATGGTAAGCAGGATGGACAGTGGCTTCCTAATAAGGATGGCGGTAAAGAAAATTATGATGCCATAGCATTGCTTCAGAAGATAAACAAGGTTATGGAAGAGAGAAATCCGGGCGCTTACCTTATCGCTGAGGAATCAACAGCGTGGGCAGGTGTAACAGCACCTGTAGATTTGAAGGGATTAGGTTTCCTCTTTAAGTGGAATATGGGATGGATGAATGACTTCCTTGAATATATGAAGCTTGACCCATATTTCAGATCCTTTAATCATAACAAGCTTACATTCAGCTTGTCATATACATATTCGGAGAATTATGTGCTTGTCATTTCACATGATGAGGTTGTACATCTTAAATGTTCAATGATAAACAAGATGCCGGGCTTCGAGTTTGATAAGTTTGCAAATCTTAGAACGGCTTATGGTTTTATGTATGGACATCCGGGCAAGAAGCTTTTGTTTATGGGACAGGAGTTTGCACAGCTTAGAGAATGGAGCGAAGCGAGAAGTCTTGATTGGGAGTTGCTTGATTTACCTCTCCACAGCAAGATGAAGGATTATGTAAAAGAACTCAATAGAATTTATAAAAAGTATGATGCTTTATACTACAATGACAACGAACCAATTGGTTTTGAGTGGACTAAAGTAGATGATTCTAAGGAAGGAATAGTTGCATTTGTCAGAAGAGGTAAGTCATCAAAGGAGCAATTACTCTTTGTATGTAATTTTGTCCCTGTTGAGAGAGAAAATTACAAGATTGGTGTTCCTTGCAAGGGTGTGTACACAGAAATTCTTAACTCTGATGATGAAAAGTTTGGTGGTTTGGGAAGATTAAATGTAAAATGTAAAGCGGTTAAGGAAAAATGTGACCGTATGGAGTATGCGCTTCCAATGACAGTACCTCCACTTTCAACTATGATTTATAAGTTTGATTATGCGGAAGATATTAAGAAGAATTAGAAATTTTGTGCTTGTAATCATCAGTATGGTAATGATGATTGGAGTTTTACTCCTTGGAGTTAACTCGTTTGTTAAGCTAAAGGTTAGAAATAAAATTATTAATGTGGAAGATACATGTGAGCTTGAGGATGTTGACTGTATTATTGTCCTTGGGGCAGCAGTAAAAAACGGAAACACACCAAGCAGAATGCTTAGTGACAGACTTGATAAGTCACTTGAAGTATATAAGACCGGTTGTACGTCTAAGATATTAGTCAGTGGTGACCATGGAGATAAATATTACAACGAGGTTGGAGTAATGAAAAATTACTTAATCGATGAAGGTGTTGAATCTTCAAATATATTTATGGACCATGCCGGTTTTTCTACCTATGATACGATGTACAGAGCTAAGAATATTTTTAAGGCAAAGAAGGTTGTCATTGTAACACAGCAATATCATTTGTACAGAGCTCTTTACATTGCTGAAAAGCTGGGTATTGAAGCCTATGGTGTATCGGCACTTGACGTAAGATATGCAGGGCAGACAAAGAGAGATATAAGAGAGTTTTTGGCGATAGACAAGGATTTTGTGAAGGTTATATTTAAACCGGAGGCTGCTATTATGGGTGAGGAAATTCCTATTGATGGAGATGGCGATGTAACAAATGATGTCGAAGCTCAGCCGGTGGGTGATACGACTAAGTAAATTTGTGCATGGATTCTTTGTTTGACGGTATTTTTAGCAGTATAAAGATGGGTGCTATTTTCATTTTCAATTATCATTTGGTATGCAATACAGTATTTGACATAGTTTGTTTCATGAGTTATAATTTACCAAGCTGTGTTTAGGTATAAACCAATTAATGTGTAAGAAAGGGCAAGAAAAATGGCAGATAAGAAAAATATGCTGACCTACGAAGGTCTTAGAAAGTTAGAAGATGAATTACAGGATTTAAAGGTTAACAAACGTCAGGAAGTTGCTCAGAAGATAAAAGAAGCAAGAGAACAGGGAGACTTGTCAGAAAATGCTGAATACGATGCAGCTAAGGATGAGCAAAGAGACATCGAGGCAAGAATCGAAGAAATCGAGAAAATATTAAAAAATGCAGAAGTTATTGATGAGGATGAATTTGATTCAGAGACAGTTAACTTCGGTTCTGAGGTAGTACTTAGAGATGTTGCCTGGGATAAAGAAGTAACATACAAAGTAGTTGGTTCCACAGAAGCAGATGTTCTTAAAAATAAAATTTCAAATGAATCACCACTTGGTATAGCCCTTATGAAGAAAAAGAAGGGTGAAGTTGTTACTGTAGAAGCACCAAACGGTTCTTTTGAGTATATTATTCTTGATATTAAGAGAAACTAATCTTGAGATTGAATCACTTTAATGTTAAAAAATATTATATAGAATAATAATATTAAAATGTCAATCATTATATTAAAGAAAAATTAGTGTTAAAAGGGTTTTGTTTAATTAAATATATATAAATCAGATTTAGTTATTACAACGCGTCTGTTGATATTGTATCAACAGACGTTTTGTGCGATATAGCATTATGGAAGTGATGTTATGGATAAAGAGAATTAAAAATGTGTTAATATTACAGAAATCAGCTTGAATAATTTGAAGTATTTTGCTAATTGGATATATTTGAAATAGTAAAGGTATTTTACAATTATTTGGCAGATGGATTTTGTGATTTTATAAAATGTTTAAGTAAGATAGGAGTGTTATCGTGGCTGAAAATAATCAGAACAATCAGAAGAATAATCAGAAACCACAGGATTTAAATCAGATTTTAAAGGTCAGAAGAGAAAAGTTTGCTGAGCTTCAGGCTGCCGGCAAGGATCCGTTTGTAATTACAAAGTATGACCAGACTCATCATACAGATGAGGTTAGAACAATTTATAATGAGCATGAAGCTAAGTTATTGGCAGACAGACCTGCTTTGTCAACAGAGGGACTTAGTGAGGAAGAAGCTAAGGACGCTGTTAACAATGATTATAACGAGAGAAGAGCTATCATGGATGCTCAGCCTATCCATGTTTCAATTGCCGGACGTATGATGTTCAAGCGTGTTATGGGTAAGGCTTCTTTCTGTAACATTCAGGATTTAAAGGGTAAAATTCAGGTTTACGTTGCCAGAGATGCTATCGGTGAAGAGGCTTATGCTGATTTTAAAAAGTCTGATATAGGTGACATCTATGGTGTTAAGGGCTACATTTTCAGAACAAAGACAGGTGAAATATCAGTTCACGCAGAGGAGCTCACAATGCTTACTAAGAGCTTACAGGTTCTTCCTGAGAAGTTCCACGGGCTAACTGATACAGATACTCGTTATCGTCAGAGATATGTTGACCTTATAATGAATGAGGAAAGTAAGGATACATTTATCAAGCGTTCAAAGATTATTGCGGCAATAAGAAGATTCCTTGCTGAACAGGATTTTATGGAGGTCGAAACTCCTATGCTTGTTGCAAATCCCGGCGGAGCTGCAGCAAGACCGTTTGAAACTCATTTTAATGCATTAGACGAGGATTTGAAGCTTCGTATTTCTCTTGAACTTTATCTAAAGAGACTTATCGTTGGTGGCTTGGAGAGAGTTTATGAAATCGGAAGAGTTTTCAGAAATGAAGGTCTCGACACAAGACATAATCCGGAATTTACTCTTATGGAGCTCTATCAGGCTTACACAGACTACAACGGTATGATGGACCTTACAGAAAATATGTATCGTTATATTGCACAGGAGGTTCTTGGTACTACAACTATTAACTATCAGGGCGTAGAAATGGATCTTGGCAAACCATTTGAGAGAATCACTATGGTTGACGCTGTTAAGAAATATGCAGGTGTTGATTTCAATGAAATCCCTGATACAGAAGCTGCTAAAGCAATTGCAAAGGAAAAGGGTATCGAATTTGAGGATTGGCATACTAAGGGACATATTTTAAATCTTTTCTTCGAGGAATTTGTAGAAGAGCATTTGATTCAGCCTACATTTGTCATGGATCATCCAATCGAGATTTCTCCTCTTA
>CALZHV010000192.1 GCA_945787485.1 uncultured Lachnospiraceae bacterium | reverse complement strand
GAGTATATGAGACCAAAACCGGGCAGAAGTATTCCAAAGCCGATGAGCAGATGTACGGAAAACTATGCAAAGCCGGAGATGAAGAAAAGGCAATTCAGATAGCACAGCAGAAGTTGGAGCAGTGTAAACGAGAAGGTAAAACAAAGCCATCAGAGATGTGCCCTTGTACGATGGTACATGAGTTGGTGTATGAGATTAAGAGAAAAATATAGGGGGGGAATGGTTATGATGATTAGAAGTTTTTTGCCTGTTGGTCAGGGAGCATTTTATTGTGAGCAATTTATGGAGCCTTTTGAAACAGGACGGGTAAATATTGTTTATGACTGTGGTTCTTCAACAAATGTGAAATTGGTTGAGGAACAAATAAAAAACAATTTTCAAAAAAATGAGATTATTCATGCAGTATTTATTTCACATTTAGATAATGATCATATTAATGGAATCCCTTTTTTGTTAAAGTATTGTAAGGTTAAAAAAATATTTTTTCCGTTATTAACAGAGTCAAATGCAAAGTATATAAAATTATATAATTTAATCAAAAATAATGAAAAAGAATCATTTGCGTCTTCTTTTGTGGACAATCCTTATGAAGCATTCAATCAATTAAACATAGAATATAGTCCAACATTATATCAAATCAGTGAAAATGAACAAGGAGATAATAGAATTGATGCAATAACAATCTCCTCGGGAGAGAATGTTGCCGATATTATTTTTGAAAATACTATTAGCGATTATGACATATACAGGAAATGGGTATATATTCCTCACAATTTTAGGCAAACAGATAGGATTAAGCAGCTGCAAGATGAATTATATAAGTTGTTTGGGAAGAATATGAACAACGAGGATATACAGGTAATTTGGAAAACTGGAACAAAGATAGAACGTGAAAATATAAAAAAATCCTATAAAGCAGTAAAGGGTTCTTTTAACACAAATTCAATGACTTTATATTCCGGCATGAAAGAAATATGTCTTGGACAAAGTGCATTTAAAGCTATTTGTTATAGGTGTTGCTGTAATTATAATCTAAAAAATGTCGGATGTCTGTATATGGGGGATTATGATGCTTCTGGAAAATACAAGTGGAAGGAATTGATTAATGCATATGCTTCATATTGGAATAATATAGGCTGTGTCCAAATTCCTCATCACGGTTCAAAACATAACTATAATAAGGAACTAGCAAAGTTAGATGCTTATTATATTATATCAGCGGGAATGAATAATAGCTATCAGCATCCACATAGTTTGGTAATCAAAGACTTATTATATAATGGGAATTTTCCATACATTATAACGGAAAATAAGTCCAGTGAACTTCATTTGATTATAGACATATAGCGTGTGTTAAATAGTGAGTTGTTCAAAATCTCCATTCATTGAAATTCCCCGACAATCACTCTATACACGTGATATACAACCGACCTCAAAATCCCGGCAAATCTGCGGACACCTTAGAAGCTGCTATGCTCGCTCAGGGTGTTTGCTAAGCAATAATTTATTTTAAATATTATTAAATTTAATATTATGTTTTTGAAAAGCGTTTTGCAATTTGCAAAGCGCTTTTTCGTATAGCAAAGTGATTTTCAAACCTATCTATTAAAAGGAAAGCAATGTGGTAATTATATAAACATTAATATGAATTTGTAGCTGCCTTCAAATCTCTTGATTTTCTAATATAACTTTTCGTTATTATTTTTTCATGGTTAAATGAGATATTTTAACTATAATAATCGTAATACATATAGTAGCTACAAAATATGAAGGAAAGGAAATGTAATGTACGATGTAAAAAAACAATTTGATGAGCTTATCGAACAGTATCATGTGTCTTTGTTTCGCTTGATTTTTGGACAATGTGGAAATAAAGAAGATGCAGAAGATATAGTTCAAATAGCATATTTACGACTATGGAAAAGTGATATGAAATTTGAAACAATTATGCATGCAAAAAATTGGTTATATAAGGTTGCAGTAAATCAAGTAAAGGATATGAAACGTTCTAAGTGGGCAAAAGTCGAATTGTGTGAACAATATGATGATATACCATTTGATAATGAAGAAGAGATAAATTTATTCTGTGAATTACAAAGGTTAAAGCCGGAATATAGAATTGTTTTATTGCTTTATTATTACGAAGATTATTCTATAGCCGAAATAAGTAAAATGCTGAATATAAAAGAAAGCACCGTGGCAACCAGATTGCAAAGAGCCCGGAATAAATTGAAATTAGAATTGGAGGAAGAATATGGAAGATAATAAAATTAAAAAAATGCTTAATAAGGTAGAACCATCAGATGAATTAGAAAAAAATATCTCTCATTTAAAATTTTTAGAAAATGGAAACACCTTAGGGAAAGAAATGCAAAATGCTAATGACAACATAAAATCAAATGACAGGGAATCAGACAACAAACGCAAAATTATAAGCTTAAATAAATTTGCAAAAGTAGCAGCCGGAATAGGTATATTTGCGATTGTCAGTACAGGAACTGCATATGCAGCAACGCAAGTTATGGGATTAAAGGACATTGTGAATAATATTCCTGAAGATGCAGAGCAATATATTAATACAGAAATTAAAAGTGAACTAGTTGAAGACAATCTGGATAGCTTTGACAAAGAAGATGTTTTGGATGATGAAACCATGACTTCCTTAGATGATATGCTTAATATAAAGCCTATAGAAACATTGAGTGACGGAAACAGCTGCTTTGTTGCATTAGAGGTTTCGCTGGACTCTGACAATGACTACGTTTTATTGCCGAATTATTATAGTGTACAAGAAACATGTAGCTTTGATGACGCACAGAATAATGAAAGCTTTGGAGAATATGCCAAGAGATTAGGTAAAATGATTATAAAGGCTAAGGTAGATTATAAATTTGATGAAACAAAATTGTATGACATATCCATGGATGAGATTCTTGTTGATTCAACACATTCAATAATGTATGTTGAAGTTTCTGATTCTTCTGATAATAGTAATACTTTTGCAGACGGAAGCAAATTGAATTTGGAATTTTATGCTAAATTATATGAAAATCCAACAGATGAAATTAATTGGAAAATTGCCAAAGATGACATTATATCTGTAACTATTGAAAATGCTGTAACAGATAATAAAGAATGCTATTATGCGCTCCCTGACAATCAGGAAATGAGAATCGAAGACAGTTCTGTAATAATAAAAAGTATTAAAGTAGTTAATACAGAACTAGAAACAAAGGTGTATTTCGAAGTAATAAATGAGGATGAAGAAACTGGTAATTGGATTGCAGTGAATTTAGTTGATGATAATGGTGATTATTTGGAGAATGGCGTAACAGGCGGTGCTTCGATAAACACACCTGATGAAAATGGAGGCTTTACATATCCATGTTCGTATAAAAAAATGGAGTTCCCGGACCATGTAAATGTGATGGTTAAATATTTAGAAACCGAAGAAAAATTTTTCCTTATGAATATACCTGTTTCAAAATAAAATTAAAACATAATAAAAAGTCTCAGGATAGTTATATGTGTCTTAAATAAGTGTCACATTATATTCTGAGGCTTTTTTTGTTAAGTGTTTATTTTACTGATTAAAATATTACAAGTAGCAGTTTAATTGAATGGATTCCGAAAATAATTAGTTCCGAAATATTTGCAATCTATTCTTTAAGATTATATGGCGTAATTTCTGTGAAAATGATATTATATTAAAGATAGGTTACAGATTTATATTTAATGATTACAGGATTAGGAATTTTGTCAGGAGGATAATATATGGAATACACACCGATAATGTATGCGACTTTTTGGGCTTTGCTACCACCGATAGTTGCTATTGTTCTTGCGCTTATCACAAAAGAGGTTTACAGTTCTTTGTTTATGGGAATTTTGATGGGCGGATTATTTTATGGAAACTGCTTTACTTCATCGTTTGATCTTGAATTAAGTGTTATGCATATATTTAAGGACGGAATAGTAGCTGTTCTTTCGGATTCTTACAATGTAGGTATTCTGGTATTTTTGGTTGTGCTTGGAATTATGGTCTGCATGATGAATATGGCAGGTGGTTCGGCAGCATTTGGTAAATGGGCCGGCGAGCATATAAAAACGCGTGTCGGTGCACAGATTTCAGCAATTGCATTAGGTATTTTAATATTTATTGATGACTATTTTAATTGTCTTACAGTTGGAAGTGTTATGAGACCTGTT
>CALZHV010000191.1 GCA_945787485.1 uncultured Lachnospiraceae bacterium | reverse complement strand
GTGGTTGGTGCAACTATCGTATCGGTATAATTATGTCCTGTAGCTGTCTGTGCCTCGTCAAAATTATAGCCGCAAAGCGAACAGGTACTCGTAGCTATTCCGTCCTCGGTACAGGTTGCGGTTGTGGTTATTTCATAATTATGGCTTTGGGAGCCGTCCACACAAACATAAGAATACTGTATAGAATGGGCTTGGGCATACTCTTTTGCTTTGGAGTTATACAAAACTTTCAGCTGAACTCCGCTGGGTATAGCTGCATCATCTTCCCAAATAGTTGTATTCTCTCCCAAAATAGTAATCGTTTTCAGGCTAACACAATCCAAAAAAGCTTTGCCTTCGGAAAAAGTATTAGACTCCGGATCCTTATAGCCGCAAATCTCCACGACACTCGCCGGAATAGTTAATTCTGTCAGGGAAATGCAACCGGTAAAGGTTTCTCGCCCTATATATTCCAACGAACTTGGAAGTTTAATATCAGCAAGGCTTGTACATCCGTAAAATGCAAAGCATCCAATTCCTGTCATAGAATCAGGCAGGCTTACATCTGTTAATGAAGAACACCCTTCAAAGGTGCCGCCGTACATATAAACACAGCTATCAGGTATTGTTATTTTCTTTAGAGAAGTATCATACATAAATGAGCCGCTGATTTTTTCGACACTATTACCAAGGTCAACATCCGTTAAGGAGGCACACCAGGAAAACGCATGATTCTGTACTGTTTTTACGGAATCGGCAAGCTTTACCGACGTTAAATTTTTGCAATGGTCAAAGTTTCCAACAGAAGTAACGCCATTTTCAACTACAACAGATTTTATCGAATCGATATAATCATACCAAGGTGATGAAGATGAGCCAACATACTGCATTTCTCCGTTGCCTGATATGGTCATTAAACCGGTAGTAGCATTAAGATTCCAATTCAAGCTACCGAATGTTCCCGAATACACTTCTTCGGCTAATGTTGGCATTACATAGGATAATGAGATTGAAAATGTCAATATTGCAATTATTATATTTCTTATGTATTTGTTCATCATAAATTAAACTCTCTGTTAAAATAATTATTGTGTTGCTTATAAAAAACAGTATTCCCTTTGATTTCGAACAATTCTATAATACCATTTATTTTTAGTATTTCTTTTCGGCTGACCGTATCGAATATTACTGTTGCATCACTGTCCATATCGTAAAAAGCCATATATGAGCCAAATGAACATAGATAATTGAATACTGATTTTGAAATATGCTTTTGCCTTTTTCCGTTTATATTTGAACTGTAAAATCCCTTTTCTGTATTTGAGTAATATATTCTATCGTTGCATACACCAAAACTGATAAAAGGCTTTTTCAGTTTTATCGCTTTGGTTGTATTATTTTTGTAATTGTAAAAAACAAGTTCACCGGTGGAATCACTATCAAATGTTGGGAAAATACAGTATTCATCCGTTAACTGATAAGCAAATTTCATTTTACTGTTATTTTTACCCTCAATGAGTATGGTCTTGTTTTGAAGATTGTCAACATCCTGCATCACTAAATCACAACCGGAGTTATCGTAGTAACAAACAAGATTATTTGTTAGCCATATAGTATCTGTTGGAAGTGTGGTGACCGGTGTTTCTTCAAAATTTTCATTTAACAAATACACGTTGCTGCTTTTGCTATCTATGGAATAATAGTTTTCGTTTGAATATGTAATCAAATCGGATGTGGTTGTGTATATATTTTCAATTTGCTTGGAATCCATATTGTAATTATAAAGATTGTCTTCGGTAATAAAATACAAATGTTCATTGAACATCAGATAATTTTTTGCATTTCCCGAGACAATTATTTCTTTTTCAGTCATATCAGAATTTGCTAAACAAACCGAATTTTCTTCGCTGAAAACTACATAGTCATCATTTGCTATAAACAATGAGCCGTAACGAATGGTGTTTCCTTCATATTGTTCTGTTCTTGGTATATCCTCAATAACAATGTCCGTGATAACATCATTTGTATTATTGCTGCCAGAATTGGCAAAATATGTAACAAGAGCCACTCCTGTTGCAACAAATGCAGTAACTGAAAAAATCACTGCTATTCTTTTTAACAGACTTAGTTGTTTCCAAGTAGAGATGATACTTGACCGCTTCAGCACTTTCCTTGCTTCATTATTTAGTTGTCCTTTGAGTATCTTTCGCTTTGCGATATCATAATCATCGACGCTGTATTGGATAATGGGGAAAATAATGATTGCAAACAAATCATCATCCTTATCCTTTTGGAGCATCTTTTTAAGCTTTTTTCTTGCATAGCTTAAGCGGCTTAATACAGTATTTCTTGATACACCCAGTTCCGTGGCAATTTCGTCAACTGTCATTTCGCAAAAATAGTGCATCATAACACAAATTCTTTGGTCGTCAGGAAGCTCATATATACATTCTCTTACACGACTTGATATTTCTGCTTTTTCGATATTTTCTACAAGTGTTCTCTCGCTTTTGCTATCAATAAGCTTTTGGTCAAAATCTTCGTCAATATCACAAGACTCCAACTCACTGAACAGTACAGTACGCTTTTTTACCAAATAATCTTTGCATGTATTAGTAACAATAGTGTTAAACCAAGAATCAAAGCGGTTTACATTTTTTAGACTTGATATAGATCTAAGAATTTTTATGTAGCTGTCTTGGACTAAATCCTCAGCAATATACTTGTCCTTGACTAACAGAATTGCGATTGAATATGCCTTAGAATAGGTGGTTTTATATATTTTTTCAAAAGCTCTGTAATCTCCGTTTTGAAATTCGAGTATTAATTTATTTCTCTTTTCATCATTCATAGAATCATTCCCTCAAAGATTTTATACATTATTATAGACGAATATATCATCGTTTTGATTTTATTTTTAGTAAAAGAAACAATTAACAACGACATCTTAACATATATAGATAAAAAAATAAACAGGATAATAGCCCAAAACTTGTAACAAGATTACCCTGCCGTACATTACTCAATCAATAAAAACAGGACAGGCAAAGCCTGTCCTCAGCGTGTAGAAAAAGTCCAATAAATGATAAAACAATTTTGACAAGATTGTGATATAATTAAAATATTTGATTTCTAAATTGCTTTGGTGTTTTGCCAAATTCCTTTTTGAAACAGGAAATGAAATAGCTCTCAGAACAGAAGCCGAGATAATATGCAATATCCGACACGGAATAGTTTTCCTTTAGCATTTCCTTTGATGCTTGCAGTCTTTGATTTCTAATATATTTAGATAAATTAATGCCCATATTCTTCTTGAACAAATATGATAGGTAATCTTCGGATAATGCACATTCATTTGACAGGGTTGCAACATCTAATTTCTCGTGAAGATGTGTGTTGATGTAATGCAGGCATTTTCTTATCGGCTGAGGGTAAACGCTGTTCTCTCTGCTTTCGGCAACCATATCGGTTAGAGTAATGCATTTTTGAATTACATATTCAACTATATTGTCCGTGTTTGTCATATTGTCAATACTCATTATGCAGTTATCGGCATAATTGTAGGCGGTTGTTTCATCAAGTCCACCTTGGATTGCTGAACGGGTAATCAGCGTAAACAATGATACAGCCCAATATTTCATTTGCCTCAAACTGTCACTTGACATTTTGCCGATATTTATGCCATTATCAACCATATTACTAATCATAAGCTTAACATCGGTACGACTGCCTTTTTTAATGCTCGATAAAAAAGCCGTCTCCAACTCATACGAGGTATGAATAATGCCGTTTTCTCTTTCTTCAAAAATTCGGCTTTCATCAAGTATGTTAATCTTGTATTTGCTCATCTTAATCACCATATTAAAAATACCACATTACAGCATATTATTCAACGGAATTATTATATAAATATGAGAAATATTATATATTTTGCAATCTTATGTAGGTATGATGATATTGTAACATCGGAGGTGATTATATGATTAGTAGAACAAAACCGGAATTGACAAAAGCACAAGTACAAGATATGTTTGATGCGGCTTGTCTTGGTAAAGTAAAATCTTTTGATAAGCTCGGAGACGGAGAATACAACGCTGTTTATGATGTTATAACCGAAATGGGCCATTATGTATTAAAGGTTTCTCCACTTGATAAAACAGGAATATTAACCTACGAGCAGGATATGATGCGTGGAGAGGTTTTTTGGTATGCACAAATCAGAACGCATACAAATGTTAAGGTGCCTT
>CALZHV010000190.1 GCA_945787485.1 uncultured Lachnospiraceae bacterium | reverse complement strand
TGAAATACTCTTTATACCACCAACTACGATGAGAAGAGTTAATATTGTTATAACGACACCGGTAATCCATGTGGGAACACTGAATGTAGAATTAAGAGCACTTGCAATGGAATTTCCCTGTGTCATATTGCCTATACCAAACGATGCTATTACAGCAAAAAATGCGAATGCCCAGCCGAGTATAGTACCGAATTTCTTGTTCTTTAAGCCCTTTTTCATAGTATACATAGGGCCACCGCTCATTTCACCTTTTTCGTTTACTTCACGATACTTGATTGCAAGCATACATTCTGAAAATTTTGAAGTAAGACCAAATGCTGCTGAAATCCACATCCAAACGAGAGCTCCGGGACCACCGGAAACCATAGCTGTGGCAACACCAACAATGTTACCTGTACCAATTGTAGCAGCAAGCGCTGTAGTTAAAGCTGAAAAAGGAGAAACATCTCCTGTGCCTCTTGTTTTCTTTCGGGCCTCTTTACTAAGTGTGCTTTTGATTGCATAGCCCAGATTACGCCATGGAAGAAATTTGGTTCTGATTGTAAGGAATATACCTGTACCTACAAGCAAAATCAACATCGCAGGGCCCCAAACAAAATCGTCAACTTTTGCAACAATAGTGTTTATTAAATCCATCTTAAATCCTCCTATTTTTTATATTATCTTTCCATTTTCCAAAATTGCAAACTGTATGGTGCAAGCTCTGAGCCTCCGCCGAAGTCATGCTTTGAACCGGAAATTAAATCTACTGCAGTTCCGCAGCCTGCATCAAAATGAGCTGTAAACGGAGTCTGATCCATATTGATTGCAACTAAAACACGCTCATCATCGCATTTTCTTTCAAATATGCATTGTTTGTTGGTAAGTACAATGCTTCTGAATTTGCCATAATTAAGTGCTTTGCTGTTAATCTTTGCCTTTGCCATCTTTGAAATAGTATCTGTCAGTTCATTCCATTCAGGAGCGTCAAAGCTTACTCGAAGTGCAGGGTCGCCCTGGCTCTTATCACCTTCGGCACCCCATTCACTTCCGTAATATACACACGGAATACCCGGCATGCCAAATACCATTCCGTATACGAGTGGCAGAAGCTTTTTGTCGTTAATTATAGTTGCAATTCTTGAAACATCATGATTGTCGGCAAAGCTTAGCAGATGCGCATCACGTGCGACTGCCCATTGCTGATCTTCGAATAATCTGTTTAGTGAATGAATTATTTCAAACATATTCGCAGAGTTAAAGGCTGAATGAATGCCTTTATAACATTGATAATTGGTTACAGAATGAATATTCATCTGTGAAAGCATTCTTCCGTATTCTCCGTGGAGAACTTCTCCAAGCAGGAAGAAATCATCTTTTTTAGAATCGCAAAAAGCTCTGAGCTTATTTAAAAATCCTATATCAAGACAGTAAGCAACATCTAGTCTTAGACCATCGATATCGAATTCGTTTATCCATCCTTCAACGGCGTTGAAAATATGGTTTACAACCTCATCGTTGTGCAGATTAAGCTTAACTAAATCGTAGTTGCCTTCCCAGCCTTCATACCAAAGACCGTCATTGTAGTTTGAGTTTCCGTTGAAATCTATTCTGTCAAACCAGTTTACATAAGGTGACGCTTCCCTGTTTTTGAGAACATCCTGAAAAGCCCAGAATCCACGGCCTACATGATTAAAAACTCCATCAAGAACAACCTTAATGTCATTTTTATGGAGGTTGTCGCAAACTTTCTTGAAATCTTCATTTGTACCAAGACGAACATCTATTTTTGTATAATCTCTGGTGTTATATCCGTGTGTATCGGATTCAAATACCGGAGAAAAATAAATTGCATTTGCGCCTAATTTTTTGATATGAGGTATCCAATCATTAACCTTTTCGATTCTTGAAGAAAGCACACCGTCATTAGAAAAAGGTGCACCGCAAAATCCCAAAGGGTATATCTGATAGAAAACACTTTCATATGCCCACATCTTATCTCAATCCTTTCTCTGTTAATTATATAAAATACATGAGGATTATATCATAAAAAAGTTACATGGACAATAAATTATAGTAGGGTTATTGACCTGTATGATTAATAAAATAAAGTTTTGTAGCTGATTTTACAATGTTTGGCTAATTGTAACGTAAAGGCAGTTGCTTCATATATATAATATATCAGACTTATTTTTATAGAAAAGGTAATGGTGTATATGAGAATAATAATTGATGCAGGTCATGGAGGATACGATAACGGAGCTACTTATCAGGATAGAAAAGAAAAAGATGATAATCTTAAGCTGGCTCTTGCCGTAGGTAATATTTTGGCGCAAAACGGATATGATGTTCAATATACCAGAACAACAGATGTATATGATTCTCCGGTTCAAAAAGCACAGATTGCGAATGCATTAAACGGAGACTTTTTTGTGTCTGTTCACAGAAATTCTTCACCAACCGATAATCAGTATAACGGAGTACAGACTTTGATTTTTGATCCGTCAGGCATTAAACAGGATGTGGCATATAGTATTAATCAGGAATTGGAGAAGCTGGGATTTAGAAATATTAATGTGGATATAAGACCGAATCTTGCAGTTTTAAAAAGAACAAAGATGCCGGCTGTGCTTGTGGAGGCGGGTTTTATAAACAGTGATAAGGATAATGAAATATTTGACAGCAGATTTAATGAGGTTGCACAAGCTATAGCAGATGGTATAATGAATGTATTGGATGAAAATTCAGCTTCGCTCAATGAAAAAGAATATGACATGAATGATGATATGAATGATGACATGAGCAATAATGCCAGTGATTATAAGAATGATAATGCGAGCAATTATATAAGTGATAATATGAATGATAATTCATATAATAATATAGATTATAATATGGATAATGCTTATAATAATGATAGCGGTAATGATACGTATAGTAATTGTACATCCGGCTATCAGATATTAATAGGTGTATTTAATAGTCCCGGAGCTGCAATATTTCAGGCAAATTACTTAAAGGATATGGGTTATGAACCGGAAATATATAAGGATGGTTATCTGTATCAGGTTAGAACAGGATGCTTTAGTACGACAGATGAAGCTGTTATGAGACAAAATGAGTTGCGTGATAAAGGTTTTTCTTCTTTACTTGTAAAAAGTGTTGACAAATAGATTTTGTTATGTTAAATTATCTATCGATGAACTGCCGTAGACAGTAGGTGCCGTAAGGCGTAAGGTGTAACCGCCTACCGAGGAAAAATCGTAGAATCATATTGATTTAAACGTTTTACTCTCATGCTACGCGTGGGAGTTTTTCTTTTGTATAAACAAGTCGCGCAGTCATAATTGTCGCCGAATGAAATGAGGGGACACAACTATTAATGAAGGAGGTGCGTGATTGTGGCAAAGATAGAATTAAAGCAGCCTATCGTTGAAGAAATCAAGGAAAACATCAAAGATGCAAAATCAGTTGTATTAGTTGATTATCGTGGACTTACAGTTGAGCAGGATACAAAGCTTCGTAAGACAATGAGAGAGTCAGACATTATATACAAAGTATATAAGAATACAATGGTTAAGCTTGCTATTGAAGGTACAGAGTTCGAAGCTCTTAAGGATGATCTTGAAGGACCAACAGCTGTAGTTATTTCTAAGACAGATGCAACAGCTCCGGCAAGAACAGTAGCAAAATTCGCTAAAGAGAATCCTGCCCTTGAGATGAGAACAGGTGTTGTTGAAGGTGTATACTATGATGCAGCAGGCATGAAAGCTATTTCAACTATCCCATCAAGAGACGAGCTTATTTCTAAGTTACTTGGAAGTATACAGTCACCTATTACAAACTTTGCACGTGTTATTAAGCAGATTGCTGAAGCAAAGGAAGCGTAATCATTTGTTGATTACAGACTTGATAAAAATGAAATTAGAATTTGAAAATTAGAAAAATGGAGGAAATTAAAATGACAACTCAGGAAATTATTGAAGTTATCAAAGGTTTATCAGTATTAGAGTTAAATGATCTCGTAAAGGCTTGCGAGGAAGAATTTGGTGTATCAGCAGCAGCAGGTGTTGTAGTTGCAGCAGCTGGCGGAGATGCAGCAGGAGCAGCAGAAGAGAAGGATTCATTCGATGTTGAGCTTACAGAAGTAGGTCCTAACAAGGTTAAGGTTATCAAGGTTGTTCGTGACTGTACAGGTCTTGGACTTAAGGAAGCTAAGGACGTTGTTGATGGCGCTCCTAAGATCCTTAAGGAAGGTGC
>CALZHV010000189.1 GCA_945787485.1 uncultured Lachnospiraceae bacterium | reverse complement strand
GCTTCATACTGCGTTCATCGTCTTTCGTTTCGATGGCTTCGCTCAAGAATGCGTTGAATAGGACAACTATATCATCATACTCTTGGTTCTCGTCACCAAAAATTTGATTATTAAGATTTATGACATCGTCATTCCCTCTTGAAAACTTTTTCTTCAAATAAAAACTACAAACCAAAAGTCCACTACTTATCATTATTCTTCCTCCGTCAGACTGATTTCCAAAATATCTGTAATCTGTCCAAGTATTCTATCGATATCGGCGTTTAAGCTTGCACGCTTTTCTTGATACTGCTGAATAAGCTCTTTTGGCGGTAGAATTTCTTCCTCTTCGTGAGGATAACCGCAAAGGTCAATATTGTAATTTCTTTCAACAAGTTCCTGAACGGTATATTTTTTCGCTTTATCAAAACCGTCAATATTGATTTCTTCCCTGTTATTCCACCAATCCATAGCCGGAGCAAAGTGATTAAGCTCCATAGGCTTTGTTTTGGAGAAATTTTTATAACCATCAGGCATATCAAGGCGGTAGAACCAAGTTTCCTTCGTCGGTTCAGTCCTGTCAAAAAATAGAATGTTAGTTGTAATAGAAGTATACGGGGCAAACACACTGTGCGGCATACGAATTACCGTGTGCAAATTAAACTCCGAAAACAGTTTCTTTTTAATTGAAACCTTTGCGTTATCTGTACCAAACAGAAAACCATCAGGAAGAATAACAGCGACACGACCATTCTTTTTAAGACGATACATAATTACAGACATAAAAAGGTCTGCGGTTTCACTGCTTGCGAGGTCTGACGGGAAATGGTTTTTAACCTCATTTTTCTCGTGTCCTCCGTAAGGAGGATTCATAAGAATAACATCGAACTGGTCTCTTTCGGTGTAGTCCAAAACATCACGCAACAAAGAGTTATCGTGATAAATCTTCGGAACATCTATATCATGCAATAGCATATTTGTTATGCAAAGAATATAAGGAAACTGCTTTTTCTCAATGCCATAAATAGAAGTAAGCAGCTTTTCTCTGTCCTCGACAGTCTGTACTTTTGTTTCAAGTTCCTTAAGCCAACTTGTTAAAAATCCACCGGTGCCACAGGCAAAATCTGCGACTTTTTCTCCGATTTGAGGGTTTATCATCTTTGCCATAAAATCAGTTACAGCTCTCGGTGTATAAAACTCACCCGAAGAACCGGCGCTTTGAAGTTCCTTCAAGATACTTTCGTAAATCTCACCAAAAGCGTGGCTTTCTTCATAATCCTCTAAATCAAGCTCGTCAATAATGTTTATGATTTGACGGAGCAGAACACCGTCTTTCATATAGTTATTTGTATCTTCAAATGTTGCCTGAACAATAGATTTTTTGATGGGTGTATCAGCATGTACTTTTACACCCTCAACCTTAATTGTTCCATCTACGTTAAGAACATCTTGTCCTTTTAATACCGGGAGCAGAGTATTGTTGACAAAGGCGAGCAAGGTATCACCTGTCATAGCGTTGCCACTTTTGTCATCAACTGCCCAATTTCTCCAACGACAACTTTCGGGAATAATAGAAACATAATCATCTTCATCTATTTCCCAATCGGTTTCCTTTGTATCATATACTTTGAGAAACAGCATCCACGCCATTTGCTCAATTCTTTGTGCGTCGCCATTGATACCTGCGTCATTTCGCATAATATCACGGATGCGCTTTACAAATGTTGATAAGTTACTCATCTTTTATGCCACCTTGTATAATTCATTTTCTAATTCTTTAACTGCTTTTAAGTATTCGTCCTTGCCGCCAAAAGCGTTCATAATTCTTGATTTCTTGCCAAATTTCATAAACGGGTCAAGTTCAAGGATATTGGTATTTTCAATTTCATAAATACCGATATTCATATATTTATCCAGCAGAGCTTCAAGGACCTGTTTTGCAACACCGCTGTATTTACTGAGGAAATCACGTTTTTTAACATTATCAGCTCGTTCTTTTCTTGTGAGCGGTTTTTGGTCATAAGCAACGTGACAGATAAAATCAAAATCATCCACATCAGACATATTGTGATCTGTTTTCATCTGTTCAAGGTCAATGCCCTGTTCTAACAATAAATCTTTGATTGCACTTTTTTTGCTCTCCGCAGTCCACATATTAATAAAATTGTCAAGAGAAGCACACTTGCCTAAAATGTTGGATTTGGTGTAGTCCTCAATGCTTTCGTGTCGGAGCAACTTACCGTTTGCATCATAAACAGATACACTTTTTCCGATAACTTCAACTCTACAACCATCCGGTGTTACAATTGGCGTATGTTTAGGCGGAGTAGGAGGTGTAGGCGGAGTTGGAGGAGGGTCAATAGGCCCATGTCCCGGATTTGGTTTTGGAGGGTAATTAGGGTCAATTTCAATTGGTCCATCCCAATCCGGGTCAGCAAATAGCCTCGTAACATTACGAAAATCCATCACAACAAAGTGTGTTTTACCGTCTTGCTCGCGCAAACGAGTACCTCTACCTATAATCTGCTTGAATTCGGTCATAGAACTTATCATTTCATCAAGAACAATAAGTTTGGTCATTTTACAATCAGCACCCGTTGAAAGCAATTTAGAAGTTGTTGCGATTACCGGATATTCGGAAGATACAGAAATAAAGTAATCGAGTTTGCTCTTTCCATAATCATCCGAACCTGTAATGCGAACAACATAGTCAGGGTTTTTCTGACACATATCGGCATTAAGATTATTTAGAGCAACCCTCATGCGTTCAGCGTGTTCTTCTTTTGCACAGAATACTATCGTTTTTTGCATTCTATCTGTGCTTTTAAGGTAATTAGTGATTTCCTTTGCTACTTCGTAAGTTCTATCTTCAATAATGATGTTATAATCAAAGTCGCTGTTGGTGTAAATTCTGTCTTCAATAGGAACACCGTCTTTATCACATTGTCCGGCAAATGGTCTCCATCCCTCTCCTATGTTAGTCTTAATATTTATAACTCTGAACGGAGCAAGGAAACCATCTTCTATACCTTCACGAAGGCTATAAGTGTATACAGGCTCTCCGAAGTAATCAATATTTGATACATATTTTGTTTCCTTCGGAGTAGCAGTCATACCAAGTTGTGTAGCTGATGAAAAATATTCTAATATTTTACGCCAGTTGCTGTCTTTCTTTGCCGATCCACGATGACACTCATCAACAATAACAAGGTCAAAAAAATCTCTTTTGAAGAGCTTTTCAAGACGGCTTGACACTTCTTCTCCGGAAACATCAGTATCTTCATCCTCGTTACCAACCAGTTGTTGATATAAGGAAAAATATACCTCGTGAGAAGTAATTGTGGTAGGGTCGTCTTTTGCAAAATTTATTTTGTGAATGCTCTTTTCCAAAGGTTTAAAGTCCTGTGAAATAGATTGGTCAACTAAAATATTTCTATCCGCTAAATACAGAACTTTCTTTTTTAGACCTGATTTCAATAGGCGATAAACGATTTGAAATGCCGTATAAGTTTTACCTGTACCTGTTGCCATAACAAGAAGCAAGCGTTCTTGACCTTTTGCAATTGCATCCAAGGTACGATTGACAGCAATTCTCTGATAATATCTTGGAGAATATGTATTATGGCTTGTGTAATACGGTTGGGCAATAATTGTTTCTTCCTCAGGAGACAAACCTTGTCCATTATTACTTTCAGCCTTATATCGAGCTATCAATTCATCTTCCGTAGGAAATTCATCCATACCAAATTGACGCTCTTTTCCTGTTAAAAAATCGTGCTCTGCAAAACCATCTCCGTTAGAGCTGAACGCAAATGGTATGTCTAACATTTGGGCATAAGTAATTGCTTGTTGAAGCCCGTGTGAAATAGTATGGTTATTATCCTTTGCCTCAACAATTGCGATAGGATTATTTGCATTTAAATATAAAATGTAATCAGCCTTTTTTGGCTTTTCCCTGACTGCAACATTTCCTTTAAGATTAATTCTGCCATCAGTCACTTTCGTTTCCATTGTTATTTTCGATTGACTCCATTTGGCAGTAATCGCAGGAGTGATATATTGTAATTTTATATCTTCCTCTGTCATTTGATTCTTAGGTAAAATCACTGTAAGTCCTCCTTTGCTTCCTGATAATAAAAATTATAGGAAGTTGTAGATTAAAAAAACGCACTCTCCAAAGTGCCAAATTGGCACTTTGGAACTATATAATGTCACTTTGGATTTTTACAATTCTTCCGTTTTAAAGGCTGTAAATCCTTCATAGTAATAACTTTGGT
>CALZHV010000188.1 GCA_945787485.1 uncultured Lachnospiraceae bacterium | reverse complement strand
AGTTGGCTAGAGCACACGGTTCATACCCGTGGTGTCGAGGGTTCAAATCCCCCTCCCGCTACTTTTCTTAAATCGTTCGTAGGAACGATTTTTTTTTATCTTTATCACAGTTTTCTTGTAGAAATATCCTTTTTTTGATAAAATAGAAGTGTTATTGTAGTGTATATTTTAAATATCATGTTTTAATATATTATGATTGAAACAAAAAACATAATATAATAAATGTTTTGAAAAAAGGAGATTAATATGAATGCTGAACAATTAAGAAAAATTCCTACAATACAGGAGTTTTTTAATGTGTCTCCGGAAGGTGAAATTAAAGAGGGCACAAAGCTGCTTCTCGATTCAATGGTACAGGTAGATATCGAAAAAGGAAAGGATATTGTAACTGTAGGAAATGAATGCGATGATGGAATGTACATAATTGTAAGCGGAACAGCAGTTGTTTTAAGTGCGGATAACAAAAAAATTAATGAACTTCATGAAGGTGATTTTATCGGTGAGAAAGGATTAATAAACGATGAAACAAGAAGTGCAACGGTAAGAGCTCTTACGGATGTTGTTTGCGCTAATATATCAAAACAGCTTTTTGAAGAGATTGCAATGGCTAACAGAAAAATTTATGGAAGCTTTCTTAACATGCTTTATACAAAGACAACAAAACTTGTTACGGAGCAGGAGAGAATAAAGTCAGAACTTGCAATTGCAACAAAAATCCAGCTTGAATGTCTCGAAAATGATTTTACAGAGTTTAATGCATTAGAAAATGTAAGTCTTACTGCAAGAACAAGACCTGCAAAAGAAGTGGGAGGAGATTTTTACGATGTATTTATGATTGATAAGACACATCTTTGTTTCCTCATTGCAGATGTTTCGGGAAAAGGAGTTCCGGCAGCGCTATTTATGAGTATGGCAAAGACATACATAAAAACATATGCAACATTAAATTTGCCGCTTACAGAAGTAATGTCAAAATCAAATGACAGACTTTGTTATAAAAATGAGTCGGGAATGTTTGTAACAGCTTTTGTTTGTGTTTTGGATTTGGAAACTGATGATGTCACGTTTGTAAATGCAGGACATAACCTTCCGTTTTTGATATGTGGGAATGATGCCACAATGATTGATGCAAAAGCAAATCTTGTTCTTGGAATGATGGAAGGGGTACCATATAAAGAACAACATTTTGAACTTAAAAAAGGCCAGAGTGTATATTTATATACGGATGGAGTTACAGAGGCTGTTAATCCTGAATTTGAATTATTAGGGGACGATTACATAAAGGAAGTGATAATAAAACATTCCGACAGAGTATCAGATGTAGAATATTTTGTTCAGAAAATATATGATGAGGTGGATTTGTTTGCTGATGGTGCAGACCAGGCTGATGATATTACAATGCTTTTGTTAAGCAGGGGTTAGATATTATAAAATTAACATTAATATTACTTTATTAATAATAATGACTTGAAAAAGCGAGGGGTTATAATAATGAGAACAGAAGAAATGGAAGTGGCTGCATCGATTGACAGTCTTAGTAAGGTTATGAGCTTTATTGAGGAAAATATGAGAATAAGCTGTTGGCCTGATAGTGAGATAAATAAAGTTTTGGTATGTGCGGAAGAAATTTTTGTAAATATTGCAAGCTATTCTTATGTTGAGAGTTATTCGGCTATTGGAAAAGAAGGATTATGCCAGATTAAAGTTGATACGGATATAGATGCAAGATACATGATTCGTATTACATTTAAAGACCAGGGAATGCCGTTTAATCCTTTATCAATGGATTCGCCGGATATTACTTTATCTGCTGATGATAGAGAAATAGGAGGACTTGGCATTTTGATGGTAAGAAAAATGATGGATGACGTATCATATTCGTACGAATATGAAAGTAATATATTAACAATGGTAAAATATTGGTAGATATGGCTTTAAATGTTATGTTTTTGCTTATAAAGTAATTGAAATTTGCGACCAATAATAATAAACTTATATTAGTATTAAAATGGAGGATAAGTATGGATATTTCAAAAATTGTAAATGAAACAGAGGTAACAATAAAACTAAGTGGTAGATTAGATACAACAGCTGCTCCTGAATTGATTGAGCTTTTAGATGAGATTTTAGTTGATGGAGTTGAGTTGTTTGTTTTAGACATGGAGGAATGCGATTACGTAGCAAGTTCAGGTCTTAGAGCTATTCTTGGAGCACAGAAAAAAATGAATGCAATTCATGGAAAGATGATTGTGAAGAATGTCGTAAGTGATGTCATGGCAGTTTTTGAAATGACTGGTTTCTCAGATATTTTAACATTCGAATAAAGGAGGCAAAAATGGATTTTTCAAATGAAATAGCAAAGTTTACATCTGACGTAGTCGGAGGCGTGACTATTGTTAATGAAGGTTCAGGCCTTATAGTATACGCAGATAAATTTTTTAAGGATAAGTATGGTCAGGATATTGTAGATATGGGACAGGAGACTGTATTTACATGGATTGACGAGTGCCCGCCATTGGAAGTTGATGGATGTGCAGAGTGGGAATATATTGATATTGATTCAAAGAAGTACTATAGAGTATATTCCGGCAAATTTGAAAAAGAAGAAAAAATATATTCGATTCACCAGATGAGTGATATTACTGAATATATGGGACTTAATCGCGATATAACCAAGTATATGAGTTACTTCAAGAGAATGTCAGAATTCCAGAATATTGTTCTTGGAAAGTTAAATGATACATATTATGAATTGTTACCTGTTTTGGTTCAGTTTTTCAAGACAAACAAAGCTTATTGTATGGTTGAGCATTTAGGATATGTAAATATTAAAACATACAACAAACTTGACAAATCATTTAACAATGACAGAGTAAAATTAGATGAAGAAGTATCAAAAATATTTGAATTTACTTCAGAAGATGATATTTTACATGAGGCATTTCCTGAGAAAATACAGGAGGCTTTTGATGCAACGGGAGCTGTTGAAGATTCATGTTACAGAAAAATATGTTCCGGTGAGGTTTCAGGACAGAAGTATGCAATATATGTAAATGTATGGCGTTATATGGATACAGATGTACTTCATGAAAAGAGTATTCTTGACGTTGTAAAGCTTTATGTAGAGAATGGAATCATGAGAGAAAAGCTTATGTATGATGCTACTCATGACGGACTTACCGGTTTGTTTAACAAAGCTAAATATTTGGAAATGGCTGACTCTACATACAAGAATATGGAAAGCATCTGTATATACAATATGGATGTAAATAATCTTAAGGTGTTTAATGACACTATGGGACATGAAGCCGGTGATAAACTTCTTATTAAAGCAGCAGACAGTATCAGAAAGGTTACAAATGAAAAAGTACATGGTTATCGCTTGGGTGGAGATGAATATTTAATGATAGCATGTAATGTAACTGAAGAAGATGCGTTAAAGCTTAAAGAAAAATGGGAAAAGACTTTGGCAAAACTCAATAGTGTTGATGATGGAATAGATTGTATTATTGCTATCGGAATGGTATATGGACAGGGTGATTATGATTATGACAACATGATGAAGGAAGCCGATGGTCTTATGTATGAAGATAAAAAAAGCAAGAAAAAACCTGGTGAAGAAATAAGATAACCGAGTATAATAGGAGGATTTATTATATGAATTTTACAGAGTTAATTAATTACGCAATTAAAGAAGATTGTTCAGATGTGCATATTACGGCAGGTACAGCAATTGCTCTTAGAAAGTATGGAGAGCTTAAGATGATAAAGCCTGTTCCGACTACGGAGGAATCGACCGAGATGATTTTGGAGGCTTTGTCACCGGAGCAAAAGCAGCTTGTTTCTGCAGGCAGAGATTTGGATTTCGCTTTGATGCTTCCGGGAAGAGTAAGACTTAGAGCTAATATTTATCATCAAAGAAACAATCTTGCTGCTACATATCGTATATTAAAAGAGCGTATTCCTTCATTTGATGAGCTTGGTGTACCTGAGGCTGTTCGCAAGCTTATTGATGAGCCAAGAGGTCTTATTCTTGTTACAGGACCAACAGGTAGTGGTAAGACAACAACATTGGCATCTATGATTGATTATGTAAACCATAATATGCCAAAGCATGTTATGACAATTGAAGACCCTATAGAGTATATTTATAATCATGATAAAGCTATGATTCATCAAAGAGAACTTGGAAAAGATGTGCCTTCATTTGCTGTAGGCTTAAGATCTGCACTTCGAGAAGATCCTGATATAATAATGGTTGGAGAAATGCGTGAC
>CALZHV010000187.1 GCA_945787485.1 uncultured Lachnospiraceae bacterium | reverse complement strand
CAAAGCGGAAATTTCAACTGAATTTGAAAAAACAAAGCGGAAATTACACTTGGAAATAAAAAACAAATTAGAAAAGAGTGATGAGTTGAAGATAGCAATATTGGGACCTGAAGGTACATTCAGCGACAGTGCCTACCGTTTGTATGATGTTAATAAGACATTGGAGCCGGTATATTATCCGACTATTGATGAAGTGTTCGGGGGCGTGGCTGATGAAGAATGCGAATTGGGAATAGTACCGATTGAAAATACATTAGACGGATATGTGCAAAGAACATTGGACCTTTTGCTTGAGAAGGATGTGTGCATAATTGATGAAAACAGAGTTGCAGTACAGTTTTCACTTCTGGCAAATGCAGATAATATTGAAGAAATTGATACACTTTTTGTACAATTTAAAGCAAACGGACAATGCAGACAGTTTATTAGTTCGTTAAAAAATATTAAGCTTGTTACAACACAAAGTAATATGGAATCTTATTACAGTATTGCAGGAGAAAAGGGTCTTGCTGCTGTTGTACCTGCACATATTGCGAAGGATGAGAAAGAAAAATTTGTTATAGATAATATAACGGATACATCCAATAATTTTACACGATTTGTAGTATTTACAAAAAACAGTATATCAATTGATGACATTAATAAGAAAAAAATAGAAGGTGTCAAAAAGATAAAAATACCGGTTTACATAATGCCAAATGTGGACAGACCGGGTATTTTGTACGAAATTCTTAAGACATTCTACGAAAAAAAGATTAACCTTATTTCAATTATGTCAAGACCTACAAAGCAGGAGCTTGGAACATACAATTTCTATATAGAAATTGATGGATATGTTGATCAGCTTGATGTTATTGAAGAATCTCTTAAAGAGATAGAAAAAGAAAATGGAATCAGATTGCTTGGAATATACAAAGAATAATTGTTTTGAGGCATAGAATAGACATGAATAAAGATTTGACGGTAGGAAAGCCAGCAAGCGTGCTTTGGAGCTTTTGCCTGCCATTACTCGGAAGCGTTGTATTTCAACAACTATATAATATTGCTGACAGCCTTATTGCAGGGAAATATTCCGGTGTAGAAGCGCTTGCGGCTGTAGGAAATTCTTATGAAATTACACTAATCTATATTGCATTTGCATTTGGATGTAATATGGGCTGTTCTGTAATAGTGGCTCAGCTTTTCGGAGCTAAAAATTATAAGGATATGAAAACAGCGATATCAACTACATTTATTTTCAGCCTTGTAGTTTGTCTTGCACTTACCATTATTGGTCTTTTTTTGGGAGCTTATATGCTTAGACTCATAAATACACCGGATAATATTTTTGAGGATTCTAAATTATATCTTGATATTTATACCGGTGGGTTATTGTTTTTATTTTTCTACAATATTTCAACCGGAATTTTTTCTGCACTAGGTGATTCAAAGACACCGTTTATATTGCTTGCAATTTCATCAACTGCAAATGTTATAGTTGACATAATATTTGTAAAAGAGCTTGGTTGGGGTGTTGCCGGTGTAGCTTGGGCTACATTTATTTGTCAGGGCGTAAGCTGTATTAGTGCACTTATTATTGTAATTAAGAGGATACGCAACATAAAACCTGGCGAGAAATATAAGAAATTTTCTTTTGAACTTTTGGGTAAAATAATAAAAATAGCAGTACCAAGCACGTTGCAACAGGGATTTATTTCAGTAGGAAACATAATAATACAGGGAATAATTAACGGATTTGGTTCCGATGTTGTTGCAGGCTATTCTGCAGCAATTAAGCTGAATAACATGGTAATTACTTCAATAACTGCACTTGGAAACGGAATGTCAAATTTTACTGCACAAAATATTGGTGCATCAAAACCAAAGCGTATACGAAAAGGACATTTGGCAGGTTTGACTATGGTTTGTGCATTTTGCATACCCGTATCCCTGTTATACATATTTTCAGGTGATGCTTTCATTAAATTGTTTATGGATACAACATCAGATTATCATAATGCATTGAATACAGGAACACAGTTTCTTGTTATAGTAGCTCCGTTTTATCTTGTTGTTGCAACAAAACTTATAAGTGACGGTGTTCTTCGAGGTGCAGGTGCAATGATAAGATTTATGATAGCAACTTTTACAGATCTCATTTTAAGAGTTGTACTTGCATTTATTTTGTCCAAGTTATTTGGTGCAACGGGAATATGGATGTCATGGCCTGTCGGGTGGACGGTCGGAACAACTATTTCAGTATTGATGTATTTCACTCTTATAAAGAAATTGGAAAAAAAGGAGGTAAATGATGGCACAGACTAATGAAAACATTAATGAAGTATTGATGAATGAAGAAGATATATATGCCAGACTTCGTGAAAACGGACTCAGACTTACAGAACAAAGAAAGATTATTATAGATGTTATATTGCATGAAACATTCTCGTGCTGTAAGGAAGTGTATGTTTTGGCACACAAAAAAGATGCGAGCATAGGTATAGCTACTGTTTACAGAATGATTAATGTTCTTGAAGAAATAGGTGCCATAAGCCGTAAAAATATAGAGACTATCAATTGTAACGGACGTTGTTGCGATATGAAAAATGGTTGTACTGTAGTAACGGAAAATAGTAAGAAAATAATATTATCCGAAGATGATATTCAGGAAGCTCTAAAATATATTATGGAAAAAAACGGGTATTCCAAGGTTGAGGAGATAAGGGCTGTTCTTGTAAACAGACAGGATTAACCAAAATATCTTTTGGTGATTAATATATAAATTATAATAAAAACGAAAAATGTCACATGCTTATCATGTGACATTTTTTTCGTTTTATTTGATTAGCAAATGGTTCCTCCACCGACTACAACGTCTCCGTCGTAAAGGACTACAGCCTGACCTTTAGTTATTGCACGTTGTGGTTCATCAAATACAACCTTCAGGGTGTCTTCGTCCGGCTGTGTTACGGTTGCCCATTGTTCTGTATGCTTGTATCTGACCTTTGCCTTAATGTGCAAAGGCTCAGTAATTTTATCAACAGAAATAAGATTGATATCATGAGCTATTACCGTATCGGAAAAGAGCTCCTCATTTGTTGAAAGAATAACCTTATTATCAACGGGATTTACTTCGGATACATACATAGGTTGTTTGAGAGATAATCCAAGTCCTTTTCTTTGACCTACTGTATATCTTATTATTCCTTTGTGTGTTCCGAGAATATTGCCTTTTGTATCCTCAAAGTTTCCTTCGGGATAAGTTTTTCCTGTATATTTTTCTATAAAATCAGCATAAGAACCATCTGTTACAAAACAGATATCCTGACTGTCATGCTTGTTTGCATTTATAAAATCATGCTTTGCTGCGATTTCCCTAACCTCGGTTTTGCAAAGCTTACCAAGTGGAAAAAGGGTATGTGCAAGCTGCTCTTGTGTCATGGAATAAAGCACATAGCTTTGATCTTTTGTAGCATCGACAGCCTTCTTTAATTGATATCTTCCCGATGCTTCGTCAAAATCAATTTGTGCATAGTGACCTGTAACAACATAATCGTATCCCAGTTCTTTTATTTTATTAAATAATGCAGTGAATTTAAGATGTCGGTTACATTCTATACAAGGATTAGGCGTTAAACCATTTTCATAACATGTCACAAATTTATCTACAACACATTCTTTAAATCTTTCAGAAAAATTAAGAACATAAAATGGCATATCTAATTTGTTTGCGACGCTTCTTGCATCAGCAACATCATCTATAGAGCAGCAGGAATGTTCTTTGGAAATGCCGATATCATCATTGTGGAAAAGCTTCATTGTTGCACCAATACAATCATTTCCGCATTCCTTCATAAGACATGCAGCGACACTTGAATCAACACCACCGCTCATAGCAACTAAAACCTTTTTCATTGTTACCTCCGGTTGGACTTTTCCTCGAGTATATCACGAGTGCTGTTTATTGTCACGAATATATTAGTGCTCAAATAAACAGAATTTTCTCAAAAAAAATCAAATGTTACGAAAAAAACAACCGGCATTTTTTAGTTATTTATTGTCATGAAAAATGTAAAATGATAAAATAAACATATGTGTGAAATTATAAATTTTAATAACAAAAAATTAAACATATGTGTGAAATTATAAATTTTAATAACAAAAAATTAAATGCATGTGTGAAATTAAAAATTAAATAAAACAATTAAATGTATGTGTGAATTTTTTATTTTTAAGGAAATGAAATGGGGAGGAAAGTATGAGAAGGTATGGAAGAAAAATTTTGTCGATTGCAATAGCTGTCGGTAT
>CALZHV010000186.1 GCA_945787485.1 uncultured Lachnospiraceae bacterium | reverse complement strand
TAATTCGGATAAAAAGGATAATTCGGATATTAAAGAGCTTTGCGAATACCTTGGAATAGGGATGATTAAGGCTAGGGAACTTGTTAGAGGCAGGAATGGCTTTGGGAGTTTGA
This sequence comes from uncultured Lachnospiraceae bacterium, assembly GCA_945787485.1. GTDB lineage: Bacteria > Bacillota > Clostridia > Lachnospirales > Lachnospiraceae > Coprococcus_C. The sequence goes on along the minus strand of CALZHV010000186.1, from coordinate 4,190 downwards.
TTGTAGCGTTTCTTGCCTTTCTCGATAAGAGGAACAAGAAGAAATAAAAATGCCTCTCCTGTCGGCACACAGGAGAGGCGGGGTCTTTTGACCTAAAACCTTTTCGGGAGCATCCACTTTGGAGTGGGTGCTCTTTCTTGTTAATAATATAACACTTATTGAGTTTACATTCAACAGCAAATTAGAAACTAATATAAATATATTTATGAAAAAATATAATGGTAAAACAAAGCAGGAAAAGACATCTTTATATTTAGCTTTTCTTTAACTTGAGGTTTTTAATTCGCATTATTGATTCTATAATGAGAACGACGACAAATGATAATGTAAATGCAATTCCAATAGAAACGCATGCGAAGATTTTGCACATTCCCCGACCATCAAGCTCGGAACGTTTAACCATTGCATATTTTCCATCGTTTACATATGAATATTTTGTAATACCCTTAAAAACAGAAGATTCGTCGTATGTAGCGTTAGAAGAAAAGATTTTGTCGATATTATTTTGTGACCACTCAGCTAATTTTTCTTTGCTTTCATATTTCCATTCGGATTCAGACCAGCATACGTCGTTTACGCCACTTGCCCAAACGGGATTATCATTAATAAGGTTGGTGCTATCACTGTATCCGGAATTAAGTCCCTCAAACTCCTCCAGCTTGTTATCTCCGGACCAGACAGTTACCTTTACCGGAAAGTAAAGCATATCATCGGCATAATATTTATCTATAGAGATACCAATATCTTTGTATTCCTCCCGGAGTTCTCTGATGCGCTTTATCTGTTCCTTTGAAAATGTATCATCTATAGAAAATATTCCAATCAATATTCCGGCTTTCTTATCTGATAAATTGCTTGTCCCTCTCTCTGATGATACTCCTGTAACAACGCCGTCACAAATAATATTGCCATCCCTGTCAATTAACAATCGATTAGCAACCATACCGATTATACCAATTTTGCCAATTTCTTGTTCATGTACCCAGTCGGATAATGCTGAGTTAAGGCATATTGCAATTAATTTGTCATCAAGCTTGCCTTCCCCGGAGTAAACCGACTGTGTTAAAAGATATTTCTCGTTTGAAATTGGTGCTTCTAAAACTTTACCAAGCTGTATCTTCATAAAGATGCCAATGCCTGTGAATAACACAAGTGTCGCGCAAATCCATATAATAAGAAATTTTTTTAATAGTTTTTTCATGATTTCACTCTCCGTTCTACATTAAACAAAAGGCTTTTAACTTATGTGATATATGTAATATTATAATGTATGTAAGAATTTATGTAAATAGATTTTTCGATTGTCGTTTCTGTCAAGTAATCGTTGGCACAATTCTTATCACATAAAAAGAGCTACTTGAAAAACAAGTAGCCCTAGTATATAATTTAAACAGAGAGCAAACGGAATTTCCCGTTTTGCCCCTGTAAATTAATGATTATAGGAAATAAGCATCAATCTTTTCCAGGGACGGATGCTTATTTCTTTTTGTGATTATCTATGTAAGACAGAGCCGCAAATATTACTATCAACAAAGTAAGAACTTCTACAGTATTCATGGGCATCACCCCTTTCATAAACTAGGGGTATCAACGAGAAATCGCATCCGCTATCTGCTAAATTATACATATCAATTATAACATATATCGAACAAACGTTCAACAATTTCCCAAATAGAAAAATAGTAGTAGTAAAATAATATAATAAAAGTGTGTGGTAATTACAGGTATTTTTAGCTTGCATAAATCAGAAAATAGAAATACTTGACTTTAATAAAAACAAATATATAATATAGAATGGCTAAATTGGTATGACCACTTGCGCAATTACAATATTAAGAAGGGTGAGATACAAATGAAATACATAAAACAATTTTTGCTAATATTGGGAATTTCTTTTTTGGGAGAGGGATTAAAATATTTTATACCACTTCCGATACCTGCAAGCATATACGGGATGGTAATCATGTTTATATGTTTGATGACGGGATTGATTAAGCTCGATGACGTAAAGGAAACCGGAAAGTTTCTTATAGAAATTATGCCTGTTATGTTTATACCTGCGGGAGTAGGGCTTATGACAAGTTGGGATAGTATTATGGCAGTTCTGGTTCCGATTGTGGTTATTACCGTCGTTTCGATTGTAACTGTAATGGTTGCAACGGGCTGGGTGTCTCAGATAATTATAAGAAAGACAGGTAAAAAGGATAATGAGTGATTATTTTCAAAATTCAGTATATGCGGGAGTTGCCCTGAGTCTGATTGCATATATGATAGGTATATTTTTAAAAAAGAAATTTAAACTTGGGATATTTAATCCGTTGTTAATATCTATAGTGATAACTGTTTGTGTTTTACTTGTATGCAAAATTGATTATACGTTATATAATGAGGGTGCTAAATATTTAAGTTATCTTCTTACTCCTGCAACAGTATGCCTTGCGATTCCTCTGTACGAACAGCGAGAACTGTTAAAACAGAACTTTATGGCTGTGTTGTTTGGATTGCTTGCAGGAACCATTACAAGTCTTACAACAATTTTTGTTTTATCAAAAATATTTGGTTTGTCACATAAGGAATATGTAACATTGCTTCCGAAATCTATTACTACAGCTATTGGTATGAGTGTGTCAGAAGAACTTGGCGGATATTTGACAATAACGGTCGCTGTAATAGTAATAACAGGTGTTCTTGGAAATATGTTCGGCGAAATTATATGCAAAATATTCAGAATTAAAGAACCGATATCTAAAGGTCTTGCATTCGGGGCAAGTTCACATGCAATCGGAACAGCAAAAGCAACGGAGTTAGGCGAGGTCGAAGGAGCCATGAGCGGACTTGCCATTGCAGTTTCGGGAATATTGACAGTAGTATTTGCGGCTGTTTATGCAAAGTTTATCTAAAAGGATTAAAGCTATGAAAGAAGATATGGAATATCAAAAAGCAATCAATTATATTATTGGATTGATTAAGGAAGGTAAATTGTATGTGGAAAGCAAAATACCTTCTGAACGGGATATTGCTAAAAACGTTGGTATCGGAAGGAGCTCCACAAGGGAAGCAATTAGCATTTTGCGAGGCATGGGGCTGATTGAAAGCAGACATGGTTCCGGAAATTATATTTCAAAGGACTGTGATAAAGCGATAAAGCAAATGATAACTGTTATGCTCGCACTTGGCAGTATTACAGCAAAAGATATAATAGAGTTTAGAAGGATAATGGCTGTTTCTGTATGTCAGATGCTTATAAAAGATAATTCTTTAAAGGAAGAAGAAAATATAAAAAATATTTTAGAAGAAATGAGAGGGGCAGATGCAGAAAAATTATCCATGCTTGATTATTCTTTCCATGTAGCTCTTATTAAATCAACAAATAATTCACTTTTCATGACTGTAATGGAAGCGGTTGCAGGTGTATATCAGGATATGATTTCGGAATTAAATCATATGCTTGATGAACAGGCGAAACAGGAGTTTATTAATATTCATACTATGATATTCAAAAGCATAATTGATAAGGATGAAGAAGCATGTCTGATGCATATAAATAAACATTATGACTTAACGGAAGAAAAAATGGTGAATTTGTAAGCGGATAAATTATATGAATGAAAAGATATCGGTAAAATGCAAGGGAGGAATAAATTATGCCACATTCAGGAGGAGGCGGAAGCCATAGTGGTGGAAGTCACAGAGGATCACACAGAAGATCGGGTTCAGGTAAAAGCTCTACACGAGTATCCAATAAACCGTTTGCGGGTTGCCGTACGTTTGTCGTATATAGAAAAAGAAAACCTCCAAAAATGATTTATAGTAATAATGATTATAATAAACCGGTAACGTTGGCTCAGATAATCAGTTCAATCGTAATATCAGGTATATTTGCAATTTTTATTTTCTGTTTCATGATATTATCTGTTGCTTTAATGTTTGATTTTGGACATGAACCGATAACACCACCAATCGATACAGAAATAAAAATTATAGATGATTACGGACTGGTAAATGAAGCTGATAAAGATGAATTAATGTCTTCTCTGACTCAGTTTTATAAGACAACGGGTGTTGTTCCGGCAGTGGAATTTACAACAGATGAAACATGGGATAGTGATTATCTTTCTTGTGAAAATTTTGCTTATAATGAATATGTGACTAATTTTTCTGATGAAAAACACATGCTTATTGTGTATAGC
>CALZHV010000185.1 GCA_945787485.1 uncultured Lachnospiraceae bacterium | reverse complement strand
AGAAAAGGAAAAAATGAAGAATAAAAAAAGAGACATAAGTCTCTTTTTTTTATTCTTCAACTCTTAATGCATATTCATCAAAAATATGATCGTACATCGAAGGAAGTCCAACGAATTCACATCCATATCTGTACCCTGTATTTCCAATAGGTGTGGCATACAGAATTTTCACAACAGATAATATAATCTCATCTGTTCCCTCAAATTCAAGCGTTGCGTTGAAGTAATAATCAACAGGCAACTTTGAAGCTGACATAAATCCTATACCTGCTTTAGAAATATCAAAAACTTCAATTTCAGTATCTAAAGATTCGATTTTAATACCGTCTTGCTTAAAGAGATTTGAAACCTCCAATGTAAGCTTTATAGGAAGGCGTTGGAATTTTCTCTTTTCTTGCATGTTTTTCCCTCCAATAGAATAATTTACTTACCCTTTTATAAAGCTATTATATCAAAGAATTAATAATATTGCTATAAAATTTAATTGTAATTTACGTATTTTTTATAAAAACAGCTGCTTTTTTTTATATAAACATAAAAATTATTTGACACAATAAAATAACTAGGGCATAATTTGGATTGTGACAAAAATTGTGATATAATATTTTGTGTTGCGCTTTCAAATAGTAAGGCACATATGAATACAAAGGTTTAATGTTTATATGGAGGTATATAATGAACGATAAGTATGTAAGCCCATTGTCAGAAAGATATGCAAGCAAGGAAATGCAGTATATTTTTTCGCCGGATATGAAATTTAAAACATGGAGAAGACTTTGGATTGCTCTGGCAGAAACAGAAAAGGAACTCGGTTTAAAGGATGCAAACGGAGAACCTAGAATTACAGATGAGCAGATTGAAGAGTTGAAGAGTCATGTAGACGATATAAATTATGATGTTGCAAGGGAAAGAGAAAAAATAGTAAGACATGATGTAATGAGTCATGTATATGCTTATGGAAAGCAATGTCCAAAGGCAGAAGGCATTATCCATTTGGGTGCTACAAGCTGCTATGTTGGTGACAATACAGATGTTATCGTTATGACTGAGGCATTAAAGCTTGTAAGAACAAAGCTTATAAATGTAATCGATAAGCTTGCTGATTTTGCAGAAAAGTATAAGTCTCTTCCAACGCTTGCATTTACGCATTTTCAGCCTGCACAGCCGACAACAGTTGGCAAGAGAGCTACTCTTTGGATGCAGGAGCTTATGCTTGATTTAAATGATATAGATTATATGATAAGTCAACAAAAACTACTTGGTTCAAAGGGAACAACAGGTACTCAGGCAAGCTTCCTTGAGTTGTTTAACGGCGACCATGAAACAATCAAGAAAATAGATGGAATGATTGCTCAGAAAATGGGATTTGAGGGATGCTATCCGGTTTCGGGTCAGACATACTCGAGAAAGGTTGATGCCAGAGTTTTAAATGTTCTTTCAGGAATTGCAATGAGTGCACATAAGTTTTCTAATGATATAAGACTTCTTCAGCACTTAAAAGAAATTGAAGAACCGTTTGAGAAGACTCAGATAGGTTCATCAGCTATGGCTTATAAGAGAAATCCTATGAGAAGTGAGAGAATTGCCTCACTTGCAAATTATGTGATGGTTGATTCACTTAATCCTGCCATTACAGCAGCTACACAGTGGTTTGAGCGAACATTGGATGATTCTGCCAATAAGAGAATTTCAGTTCCTGAAGCTTTTCTTGCAGTAGATGGTATTTTGGATTTATATCTTAATGTTGTAGACGGACTTGTTGTTTACGACAAAGTTATTTATCAGAGATTTATGAAGGAAATTCCATTTATGGCTACAGAAAATATTATGATGGATGCCGTTAAGAGAGGCGGAAACCGACAGGAGCTTCATGAAAAGATTAGAGAATACTCTATGATGGCAGGAGAGCAGGTTAAGAAGTACGGTAATGAAAATAATCTTGTTGATTTAATAGCTAATGACGAAGCTTTCGGAATGACAAAAGAAGAAATTGTAGCTATTCTTGAGCCGATAAACTTTGTGGGCAGAGCACCTGAACAGACAACGGAATTTCTTGAGGAAGTTGTAAAACCGGTATTAGAGGCAAATAAAGATATATTAGGTGTAAAAGCAGAAATAAATGTATAAATAATGTTTATTAAAAAGACTGTATCTCATGGTACAGTCTTTTTATGGGCAAATTAATGGTAAGATAATGGAAAATTAAAGCTTAAAGTTAAAGCGTAAAGTAAATAATAACTTTACTTATCGTAAAAGCTGTTATATACTATCAACTGTGCGACTGTTTCTTTAGCAGTCTGCAGTGATAATATAATTAATAAGATACTATAGACTCAATTGTTTAAATTATGGAGGTAATTTTATGGTAAAGGCAGTTGTAGGTGCCAATTGGGGTGACGAAGGAAAAGGTAAGATAACTGATATGTTGGCTGAAAAGGCTGATATAATTGTTAGATTCCAAGGTGGAGCCAATGCCGGACATACTATAGTTAATAACTATGGTAAGTTTGCATTACATACATTACCATCAGGTGTTTTTTATGACCATACAACAAGTATTATTGGAAATGGTGTAGCACTTAATATTCCTGTTTTGTTTAATGAGATTAAATCTATAACAGACAGAAATGTACCAATGCCAAAGATTCTTGTTTCAGACAGAGCACAGATGGTTATGCCTTATCATATTCTTTTTGATGAATATGAAGAGGAGCGACTTGCAGGCAAATCATTTGGTTCAACAAAGTCAGGAATTGCACCATTTTATTCAGATAAATATGCAAAGATTGGTTTCCAGGTAAGTGAGCTTTTTGATGATGAAGCTTCATTAAAGGAGAAAATTGAAAGAGTAATTGCATCAAAGAATGTGTTGCTTGAGCATTTATATAAAAAGCCGCTTCTTACAGTTGATAGTGTTTATAAAACACTCATGGAATATAAAGAAATGGTAGAACCATATGTTTGTGATGTTTCAGCATACCTTTATGAGGCTATTAAGGCAGGAAAGAATATATTGCTTGAGGGACAGCTTGGTTCAATGAAGGACCCTGACCACGGTATTTATCCGATGGTTACATCTTCTTCAACTCTGGCTGCATACGGAGCAATAGGTGCAGGTATCGCACCTTATGAAATAAAGCAGATTGTAACTGTATGTAAGGCATATTCAAGTGCAGTTGGTGCAGGAGAATTTGTAAGTGAGATATTTGGAGAGGAAGCTGATGAGCTTCGTCGTCGCGGTGGTGATGGTGGAGAGTATGGAGCAACAACAGGAAGACCTAGAAGAATGGGCTGGTTTGACTGTGTAGCATCAAAATATGGCTGCCGTATCCAGGGAACAACAGATGTGGCATTTACAGTACTTGATGTATTGGGTTATCTTGATGAGATTCCTGTATGTGTAGGTTACGAAATAGATGGCGTTGTCACAACAGATTTCCCTACAACAGCAAAGCTTAAAAAAGCAAAGCCTGTTTATGAAGTCCTTCCGGGCTGGAAACAGGATATAAGAGGAATCAAAAAATATGAAGAACTTCCTGAGAACTGTCGTAAATATATCGAGTTTATTGAGAAACAGATAGAATTCCCAATAACAATGATTTCTAATGGTCCGGGAAGAGATGATATCATATACAGACAGTAATAAAAAAAGACTCGAAAGAGTCTTTTTTTATTACTGATTCAGCTGGATGTTATCATCCTTTTTTTCAGTATTATCGTCATCATGCTTAATGCGTGCATTCATAAAATCGTATACCTTTTCACACAAGGCACCCTGCATTGTAAATGGAATAGGATAGGCTTCTTTTTTTGTTTTAACATTTAACATATAATATATTAAATTTTCGTCGGCTATTACCATTGTTACAAAATCGATATCATCAAATTTATAAAGTTTTTCACCATAGCGATGCTTAACTAAAAAGCCTTCTTCATTAAAGGTATAAGTAATATCAAAGGCCTGTTTTCTAAAGGACATTTTAACAAGGTAAAATCCGTAAAATGCAAGAATGACTGCAAAAATTCCTGTTAACATAATATGCTTGGAAAAACCGTTAATCATTGAAAAAATTTGAAAAGCAACTACCATTAAAAATACAAATCCCATTATTCTGTATGAGATTCTGTTGACTGCTTTCTTTTTTATCGTATAGACAATATTAAACGGTTCCTGTTTGTTATTGTTCTGGTTATTCAATTTGTGACCTCACTTTTTTGATTGATTAATACAAAATCATAATAAGACTATCATATTGTATATTATGATTTCAATAAAATTTTAAAATTAAATTCATATAACTTAAAAAAA
>CALZHV010000184.1 GCA_945787485.1 uncultured Lachnospiraceae bacterium | reverse complement strand
TGCAATACCACCCATTGTTTCAATTGAAAGTGTAAGTGGTGTAACATCAAGCAGAAGGATTTCACCTGCACCTGCATCACCTGCAAGCTTACCACCCTGTATTGAAGCACCGATAGCAACACACTCATCAGGATTGATACCCTGGAATGGTTCCTTACCTGTCAATTTCTTAACCATATCCTTAACTGCAATTATACGTGTTGAACCACCTACAAGAAGAACCTTGTCAAGCTCTGCAGCTGTAAGACCTGCATCCTTAAGAGCAGTCTGTACAGGAGTCTTTGTTCTGTCTACAAGATGTGCTGTAAGCTCATCAAATTTAGCTCTTGTAAGATCCATATCGAAATGCTTTGGACCATCTTGTGTAGCTGTGATGAATGGAAGGTTGATATTTGTAGTAGTTGCTGATGAAAGCTCTTTCTTAGCCTTCTCTGCAGCTTCCTTAAGTCTCTGCATAGCCATCTTATCACCTGAAAGATCAACACCTTCTGCCTTCTTAAACTCAGCTAACATATATTCTGTAATTGCATTATCAAAATCATCACCACCAAGCTTGTTATCACCTGCTGTTGCAAGAACTTCAATTACACCATCGCCAATCTCAATAATAGATACATCAAATGTACCACCACCAAGATCGTATACCATGATCTTCTGCTCATTCTCATTATCAAGACCATATGAAAGTGCAGCAGCTGTTGGCTCGTTGATAATACGCTTTACATCAAGACCTGCAATCTTACCTGCATCCTTTGTAGCCTGTCTCTGAGAATCTGTGAAATATGCAGGAACTGTAATAACAGCCTCTGTTACCTTCTCACCAATATAAGCTTCTGCATCCTGCTTAAGCTTCATAAGTGTCATAGCTGAAATTTCCTGTGGTGAATATTTCTTTCCATCAATATCTACCTTATAATCTGTACCCATATGTCTCTTGATAGAAGAAATTGTCTTATCTGCATTTGTAACAGCCTGACGCTTAGCAGCATCACCGACAACTCTTTCGCCTGACTTTGTGAAAGCAACTACTGATGGAGTAGTTCTCATACCTTCAGCATTAGTGATAACAACAGGCTTACCACCTTCCATAACAGCAACACATGAATTTGTTGTACCTAAATCGATTCCTATAATCTTACCCATTTTAATTACCTCCGTTATTTGTAATCATTATTATTATTATTTATTTTAGAAATATTAATTTTAGTTTGCTACCTTAACCATACTATGTCTAAGCACCTGGTCCTTATACATATAACCTTTTTGCATTTCTTCTACTATTATATTTTCTCCATATGCTTCATCCTCAATATGAATTACTGCATTGTGGAATTCAGGATCAAAAGGCTGTCCTTCTGCATTCATTGGTGTAACACCTATATCCTCTAATGATACAAGAAGCTGCTTATAAATCTGGTCAACACCTTTTTCAAATGCTCTTTCTTTATCCTCTTCAGGAATAGCAGCTAAAGCTCTTTCAAAATTATCTACAACAGGAAGAAGTTTCTCCAAAGCATCTTTTGCACCTATATCGTACATCTTCTTTGATTCCTTCTCATTTCTTTGCCTTGCATTTTCAAATTCAGCAAGAAGTCTCTTGTACTTCTCTTCGTTATCCTTTGCGAGCTCTTTTGTTTTCTCAAGTTCAACCATAACGGCCTTACTGCCTCTTCTGCTTCCCTTAGGAACAGGCTTTGGTCGTGCAGCCTCTGCATTCTCTTCTGAGACATTTTCTACTTCTGTAACCTTTACATCTGTGCCCTCCACTACCGGAGCGTCTTCAACTGCAGTAACATCTTTAGCCTCTGCATCATTAGCTACACTTTTGCTAGTCTTAGGGGTCTGCCCACCATTATTTTTGGCCATCGTCATTCACCTCTTTACCTTTCTTAAATATATCATCAAGCTCTATTGTAAGATTCTTAAGTGTGTTTACTACCTTTTTATAATCCATTCTCTTAGGACCAATTATTCCGATAGTACCCTTTGCACCCTCAGGCATCTTATAAGTAGCTGTAACGATCGAGCAATCTTTCATATTTTCTACAGGAGTTTCTTCTCCGATATAAATATGAATACCGTCTTCATTATCTTTATTAACTGTTTCTTCAATTAAATGTGAAAGCTCATTCTTGTCTTCAAATGTTTCAAGAAGCTCACTTGTTTTGGATATATCACCAAGCTCAGGATATTTTAATATATTCGTTGTTCCGCTTGTATATATCTCTAATTCATTTGCATCGTGAATTGCATCGATAATTCCTTGGAAAATATTCTCAAGTATCGGTGCGTATTCGCCTGCCTGAGACTTCATTGTCTGAATCATTTCAAGATTAATATCATCTAATGAAGCACCCTGTAAAAATGTATTAAGCAATATATTGAATTTCAATACATTTTCATTTTCAAGAGGTTCATTAACACGAATCATCTGATTCTTTACAATGTTGCCATCAACCACAATTACTGCAAGCAGATTTTCTGAATCAACCTGTGAAAGCTGTATAAACTTAACTGTCTTTTTGTAATTTGGCGCAGAAACCATTGTTGCATAATTTGTATTATATGCAAGCACTTTTGCAACCTGTTTTAACAAAAGCTCCATTCTGTCGACTCTTTCAAGCAATGCACTCTTTGTTTCTTCAACCTCTTCTTTTTCTTCCTTCAAAGAATCAACATAAAATCTGTATCCTGTATCTGTAGGAATACGACCTGCTGATGTATGAGGTTGAATTATATAACCCATCTCTTCAAGATCGGCCATCTCATTTCTTATCGTTGCAGAACTCAGATTAAGGTCTGTATACTTTGAAATGGTTCTTGAACCAACCGGCTCTCCTGTTTCCAGGTAATTTGCAATAATGGCTTTCAGAATCTTTTTCTTACGCTCATCAAGCTCCATGCAATCATCCTTTCTCATTTATTAGCACTCACCATTTTTGAGTGCTAATCTATACTGATAATCTATCACTACTACTAATCTTTGTCAAGTTTATTTAAAAAATAATTGTGAATAAATTGTAAAAAAAAATGCTACATATTATTATGTAACATCTTTTTTAATATTATCTATCTAATAAAAAATCAGCAAGAATAACATTACTTACATCAATACCTTTGTCAGTCAGATATATTCTGTCATTTGACATAGCCATATATCCGTCTCCAATGTATTTATTAAGTACCGGACCATATACTTCATAAATATCCTTATTAAATCTTTCCGTAAAATCTTCTCTGCTGACACCGCATGTCATTCTAAGACCAAGGAACATAAATTCTTCAATTCTCGAATCAATATAAATAGGTGTAATATTTTCCCTAAGATTTCTTACTGCTTCGTTATATATCAATTCCGGCGAAATATCCTGATTGAACTTTTCACTAATGGCATCCATTTTTTCTATATAATCATTCAAATCTCTGATATTGTTAAATCTTTTACCTTGGAAATATGACGAAGAACCAAGACCTAAGCCTATATATTCACCGCCTGTCCAATATACCATATTATGCTTACATTCATATCCGCTCTTTGCATAATTCGAAAATTCATATCTGTAATATCCGTGTGCGGCAAGTAACTGCTTCGTTATATCATACATCCTTCTATCATTAATTTCATTTGGCAATGTGCTAAGAAGCTCTTCATCCTCGGCAAGAGGTGTCCCGGGTTCAACGGACAATGAATAAGCAGATATATGCTCAGGCGCAAAATCAAGCACTCTTGACAATGTATCAACATATGTATGTATAGTTTGTCCCGGCAATCCTGACATAATATCAATATTAATATTATCAAAACCGGCACGTCTTGCAGAATTGTAGCTTGCAACAAATTGATCAAAATTATGAATTCTACCGAGTTTTTTTAGCATATCGTCGTCAGCAGACTGTAGTCCTATACTAATTCTGTTGATTCCTGCTGCCTTGTATCCGATTAGTTTTTGGTGCATCAATGTTCCCGGATTAGCTTCAATTGTTATTTCAGCATCTTTTTCAAGCTTAAAGCTTTTTCTTATAAAAGCCATTATATTTGTAATTAAGCCTTCATCAAGCATTGAAGGAGTTCCTCCGCCAATAAAAACCGACCTTACAATATAATCTGATACTATTGGCTGATACGCTCTTATTTCCTGACAAAGTGCATCAACATATCTAAGCATTATTCCATAACTTTCACCATCAAATGATAAAAAATCACAATACTTACACTTTGCAGCGCAAAATGGAATATGAACATATAAGCTTACATATTTACTCATAAGTATTTACTCCTCATCTAACTTAAGTACACTCATAAATGCCTTTTGTGGTATTTCTACATTACCAATCTGACGCATTCTCTTTTTACCT
>CALZHV010000183.1 GCA_945787485.1 uncultured Lachnospiraceae bacterium | reverse complement strand
AACTCATCGATTGTATATACATTGCTTGGATGGAAAGGCATGGCAATCATAGGCTTAATCTTTGAAAGGTCTACATAGCATACTCCATCATAATATGCAACTTCACCCGGATTCATTTCCTTGTATGCTTCAGGTCTGTAATGTACATCATACCATTCCTTAATCTTCTCATCAGTCTTCCAGATTGAAGAAAGACATGTTGTCTCTGTTGTCATGACATCAATACCGATTCTGAAATCAGCAGAAAGCTTGTCAACACCCGGTCCGACAAACTCCATTACTTTATTTTTTACATAGCCGCAATTAAATGTTGCACCGATAATTGCCAACGCAACGTCCTGTGGACCAACTCCCTTTGCAACTTCCCCGTCAAGATAGATAGCAACAACACCCGGCTTTGCAACATCGTATGTTCTCTTTAAAAGCTGTTTTGCGAGTTCTCCGCCACCTTCACCGATTGCCATAGTACCGAGCGCACCATATCTTGTATGGCTGTCTGAGCCAAGAATCATTGCTCCACACTCTGCAAGCATTTCTCTTGCATACTGATGAATAACTGCCTGATGCGGAGGGACATAAACTCCACCATATTTCTTTGCACATGAAAGACCAAACATGTGGTCATCCTCATTGATTGTTCCACCAACTGCACAAAGTGAATTATGACAATTTGTAAGAACGTATGGTATTGGGAACTCTGTAAGCCCTGACGCTCTCGCAGTCTGAATAATACCAACAAATGTAATATCGTGTGAAGTCATCTTATCAAACTTTATTTTAAGATTATCCATATTATCTGATGTATTATGTTTTTCAAGGATGCTGTATGCCATTGTATTTTTAGCGGCCTCTTCCTTATTAACATTAATGCCCTTACCTGCAAGCACATTTACTGCATCAGCATCGTCTGCTATCAGCTCCGTTCCATTGAGAAGATATGCACCCGTCTCAAAAAGTTTAATCATATTTTTATCCTCCTAAAACAATTATTTATTCAAATGTTGCTACAAAGCTTTCAGCATCTTCAAGCTTTGAACATTTAATATTACCTAAGGTATCAATATTTTGATATTGTAAAACCTGTGCCTGTTCTGACAAAAACTTTACATTGTCAACTTCTGAACCATCAACGATATACCTGTCTCCCATATCCTGACAGACTTTTAATACATTTAATTTCTTTCCGTCAAACTCAACAAGCTGACATTCGTCACCGGTTTCGCGTCCGTATGCATCAGGGAAAGCAATAATATAATTATCATCACTAAAATTCATTATATTGGAATAACCGACATAATTATAGTTTCTTCCGTCAAATGCATAGATGAATCCTGTTATAAAATTACTGTCTGACATGGCACTGTTAAATAAAATTATTTCCTGATTATCATCATGATTAATATCATATAATGCAATGCTGTCCGGCTTAACCTTATCATAATATTTATCCAATATATCTTTACCGGTGTCTGACTTGGCAAGATCTTCTTCAAGCTGCGCATTTACTGTCTTTACAAACTGCACTGCAGCAACCTGCCATTCGTCCATAAGCATTTCTGTCGCAAATTCCAAATCAAAATCATCACCATAGTGTGCTCTGATTTTATCCATAAGCTTAAGAGCTGTCTCTTTCTTCTTTTCTTCAAGATATTTAACAAGCATATCATGGTAATATGTTTTGCCAAGCTCATACGCTTCATTGTATATAGCCTCATATTTTTCTAAATAATCCTCATCATATTCAGGAATAATATAGCTTTCGTATATGTTCATTACAGCTATATATTTATTTTCTTCCATATTTGCTTCTGCTTCAGCATATTTTTTTCTGTACGTCACGACATACAAAGCATTTTCATTCATAACATCAACGTAATTTTTAACCTTGTCTGATGCTATATCCGCAATTAATGCATTAAATCCTACATACTGTTCAAAAGTCATTTCCTGCTTAATGAAAGCATCATATTTTTCATTTAATATTTCAATCATCGCCTGCTCACGAATTTCATTATCCATACGCTTTGCCATATCAGAAATCTGATTTTTGTATGCAAATTCGTTTTCTTTATCATAGGAAATGTTAGCTTTGTATAAATTATTAATTGCAACCTTGAATTCGTTTTTTTCAAGTGTAGGCATATATTTCTTATAGACCTCACCTGTTGGCTCAATACTGTTTATTGCATCAAAAGAACCTGCAACATGTGCATAATCAATTTCACCTTCCGCATACTTATGACAGATATATGCACCATATGCGTCCATATAGGAAAGAGTTTTTTCCTTGCTGTTGTCGCTTAATTTTTCAAAATATTCCTGGGTTTTATCCCATCTTCCCGCATCTATACTATCGAATATTCTTTGTACTTTATAATAAGGGAACAGTATGACTATAGCAGCTGTCATCTCAATGGCAATTGTAATCAGACATGCTGTTATTATTTTTTTCCATTTTTCGTTCATTATTGTTCCTCCTTATCAACACTTGTTTCTTCGTCAGCAGCATCCGAGTCAGTTGCAACTTCAGAATCTTTAATAAGAGGCTTCATATCTGTAATATTTGTATCTCCTTCTTCAGGTATCTCCGCAAAAACAATTTTCTGGCTCAAATAGCTTGTTTTATCATATGTTGGTTGTACAATCATAAAGTAGACACACGCTAGTATAAGGAAAAAACCGATTACAGCAACAACTATCGAAGTAATACCCACTACTTTAAGTGATGTATCTGCACTGTTGGCTTTCTTTTCTTTTTTCTTCTTTTCCTTTTCTTTCTCCTTGCGTTTTACCTCATCAAGCTCAGAGAAAATAGCCATAGCTTCAGAAATTTCATTTTGACGTTCTTCACTTTCGTTTCCTGCAAAAGTTTCATTGTAAGCAGATTCATATGTACCTTCTGCTTCTATATCATCATTTGCTGTTACGTTTTTCACGTTATTTTCTGCTTCGTTTTCAGTATTATCTGCTGTTGCGCTTTCCACATCATTTTCTGCTTCGTTTTCAGCATTATCTGCTGTTGCGCTTTCCACATCATTTTCTGCTTCGTTTTCAGCATTATCTGCTGTTACGCTTTTAATATCATTTTCTGCTATATTTTCTATTTTTGTTTCTTTTTTCATTTCTTTTGATTGATTTTTTTTACTTTTGTGTTTCATTCGTATCAAATCTCCTATATAAAACAGTTTGACTTTTATATATTCTGAAACATTATATCAATTTAGAGAAACATATTCAAGAAAATATTAAAATGTGGAAGTATATACTATTTTTCAAAAAAACCATCAGATTTTATCTTGATATGCTTAAACTATTTACTTTTTTTTGAATAATGTTATAATTAGTGCGATTATGCAGATTAATGATGAACCGCAAATGATGTGCAAATGAAACGAAGTTTCATTTCTTTTTCGGTTCCGACGATTTGCCGCCGCGTTTACGAGGGGGCACTACATCTATTATTAGGAGTTACAATTATGAATAAGAACATTGAAATCAGATGGCATGGTCGCGGTGGACAGGGTGCCAAGACAGCAGCTTTACTTTTAGCTGATGTCGCATTTAACACTGGTATGTATGTTCAAGGTTTTCCTGAATACGGTCCGGAGCGTATGGGAGCCCCTATTACAGCATACAACAGAATCGGTGAAACTCCTATCAGAGTTCACTCAAATATCTACAATCCGGATTTTGTAGTTGTAGTCGACGAAACATTACTTGATTCAGTCGATGTAACAAAGGGACTTAGCAAGGATGGCGCAATTATCATCAATACATCCAAAGAAAAGGATAAAATAATCCCACTTCTCAAAGGTTATGAAGGAAAAGTATACACTATAGATGCTCACAAAGTATCAATGGCTACACTCGGAAAATATTTTCCTAATTCTCCTATGCTCGCTTCCATTGTAAAGGTAGCAAACATTATGGATCAGGATGTATTTCTTTCTCAGATGGAAGCTTCATACAAACACAAATTTGCCAAGAAGCCTGAAGTCATTGAAGGAAATATGAACGCACTTAAGATGGCATTCCAGGAGGTGAAATAATGTCAAAAGCATCAGATATTCAAAACATTAACGAACGCAGCCCATATTATGACATTACACCCGGTAATCAGATATATGGTGGTGGCGGTTCAAAGCAGTTCTGTACAGGCGAATGGAGAACTCAGACACCTGTGATGGATTGGGAAAAATGTACACAATGTCTTCTTTGTACACCTGTATGTCCTGACAGTTCAATCCCTGTCAGGGATGGCAAGCGTGAAGATTTCGATTATGATCACTGTAAAGGCTGTGGCATATGTGCCAAGGTCTGCAGTTTCGGAGCTATTTCAATGAAGGAGGGAATATAATATGTCT
>CALZHV010000182.1 GCA_945787485.1 uncultured Lachnospiraceae bacterium | reverse complement strand
ACCATATGGCGGATTTGTGATGATAAATCCGTAATGCTTTGGATTTTTCAAATCCCTCACATCTCTCGCCTGAAAATGAATGTACTTGTCCACTCCTGCCTCTTTGGCATTTGCCATGGCACATTTAATTATATCCGGGTCAAGATCATACCCCTGAATATTCATTGTCACATCTGTACTCACCATACTTTGTGCTTCGTCATAGGCATTGTACCAAATCTTTTTCGGTATTACCTTTGTCCACGAATCGGCAGTAAATTCTCTATTCATTCCGGGTGCAATATTGGCACCAATCATTGCCGCTTCTATTGGAAATGTACCGCTTCCGCAAAACGGATCCACGAGCACACGATCTTTATTCCATGGTGTAAGCATAATAAGTGCCGCCGCCAAAGTTTCAGAAATTGGAGCTTTGCCGACAAGCTGCCTGTATCCTCTTTTGTGTAAGGATGTCCCTGATGTGTCTAATCCGATAGTCACCATATCTTTAAATATGAAGACTCTTATCGGATATTCATCGCCATCCTCCTCAAATCTCTCAACTCTGTATATTTTTTTCATTCTTTCGACAATTGCCTTCTTAACAATAGACTGAATTGCACTTCCCGAAAAAAGTGCACTCTTGTTGGTAGTTGCCTTTGTCACCCAGAATCTTGCATCTCTCGGCAAAATTTCTTCCCAGTGAATAGCTTTTGTTTCCTCGAAAAGCTCATCAAATGTAGTCGCCTTAAAGCTTCCAACCTTAAGCAGAATTCTCTCTGCTGTTCTTATAAATATATTTGCTCGGGGAATTACAGTTTCATCTCCTGCAAATGTTACCCGGCCATCCTCAACGCTTACTATCTCATAACCTAAATCTATTATTTCTTTTTTTAACACTGCCTCTAATCCAAAGTGACATGGTGCAATACATTCAATCTTATCCATAATATTCCTTTCATATACATGCACTATGGGCATTATATTTACGCATACATTGTACTTTTATGCACCTTTTATGTCAACATGGACTTTTTCGTAAGAGAACCTCTGTATTCCTTTAATCCGCCGACTGTATTTATAACTCTGTATCCCTTAGAGCTCAAAATACTTGCTGCCATCATACTTCTGCTTCCGGTCTCACAATAAACCAGAATGACCTTATTCCTTGGCAATGTAATTTTACCGTTTTGTATTTCTTCAAGAGGCAGATTTATCGCCATCGGTATATGTCCTGCTGCAAATTCTTCTCTATCTCTTACATCTACTATTATTCCTGATGTATAAAATGCCTCATTCACAATATTTCTTATATTAATATTACGAAATCTCACGGAAACTGCCTCCTTTCACATATCTCTGTAATTTACAATATGCACAATTTCCAATTTCGTTACATACAATCCTTTTCCGAAACAAAGCATGCAAATCCACTCTACCGGCCGAGCAGTGGAACAAAGCGGACTTGCTTCACTTTGCGAGCCGAGAAATTTTCCTGTAATATAAAAAAGTTCGTCTGATATACCGCAGACGAACTTTTTTATTAAACTTAATCTGTTATTAAATTAAAGCCCTCAGAATTCCATATTGTTTAAACTTTCAAAACGATAACCTTCTTCCTTGAGCATTTTGATTACAGTTTCCAATGCCTCAGCATTTGAAGAGGAAACATTATGCATAAGCACAATTGCCCCATTGTGATGATACTTTTCAAAATGCTCTATAACATAATCCTTACCGGGTTGCTTATTCACATCATAATCCATATATGCCATACTCCAAAAAATGGTTTTATAACCCATATCCTGTGCAATAGCCAACAGCCTCTCACTGTACTCACCCTTTGGCGGTCTGAAATAAGGATCCATTCTATAACCTGTTGCAGTTTCCATGTATGTACTACAGCCTTCCAGCTCGTGAACTATTTCATCAAAGGATATATTTGTCATATCGGGATGGGAAATCGAATGATTACCAACCTGGTGACCCTCACTTTTCATTCTTTTTACAATATCAATATTATCTCTTATATACGTCTGTGTTACAAAGAAGCAGGCCGGCACATCCTCCTTTGCAAGCACATCAAGCATTTTTTCAGTATATCCATTATCATATCCGCAATCAAAAGTCATATAAATAATCTTATCGTCATCCGTTACCTTTTCATCAAGAAAACAGGCATCATACAAAGACAGCTTTACTGTATTGTCCGCACAGCTTTGAGCATGGTCCTCACCTCGCTTTATCCACCATGCCAGCTTTTCATTGGACAGTTTATAATATGTGCTCTCATCTTCAAGCTTCGCTTCTAACGGAAGTGTCACAAATCTCTTATCTTCATCATTTTCACTGTTTTCTTCACTACTCTCATCACATTTTGTGCTTGCATCCATATTTTTACTGTCTAAGTTTTCAGATTTTTTTGTCACCCCTTTTTCATATAACAGGCAAATTGCTCCAATAAAAATTACTAACCCAATAGCTGCAATAACATAATAACTTTTTTTCAAGAGAAAAATTCCTTTAGAAAGCCATTAAGCGATTCATCTGAAATTTCCTTTGACTCCGTTTTATTTATTTTTGAAAGCATTGGCTCTGATGCATCCTCTTCCGACGCATCGTACTTTGCTTTTTGTTTTCCTCTATATATATTTTCCACCTGTCCGGCAGCAATTTCTTTCATGTTTCTGTTGCGTTCATAGCTTTTTAGTTCACGACCAAAGGTTATATTGTCAAAATAATCTCTTATATTGGCTTTCAATATTTCTATTTTGTTGTTAATACTAAATATATTATCAAGCACCATTAAAAATGCCATTACTAAAAAAGAATTTGCAATAAATGTCTTCATCTCAGGGCTTCCCCTCCAACTGACATCGTAATACAAAAATCCTGCCGCAACGACCATTCCTGTTATGTAACACAAAATCACACCTGTATGACGCCACATTTCAAGCGGTGCCGCCATCAGTCTCAGTTTTCTTATCGATTTCTCAACGTATGCCTGACTGTCTCCGTTATTTATTCCAAGAGACCGTCCGTTTTCATATTTTTGTCTCATCAGTCTTAAGCTTTTCTTTTTTGTTGTCGCCATGTTCTCTGAACCATGTATAAGTCCATTCATATAGGTATTCGAGATTATAAAAAGCAATATGCCGATCAATCCGATTCCCCATATTATCTGTAATCCTACGCTTGCATTTAAAATACTTTCCCACATAGCTAATACCCCTTTTATTTTTTCTTTCAAAGTCTCCGCCTTGAAAGTAATGTGATTATAGAAAAGGCGAACTTCACAAATCAAGCATTTTCAGTCGTAATATTTTGCGCTTTTACTACAAAAAAAGCCACTTTAAGATACTTGAACATTATGATATACTACTCTCTAAGCTATCGGATAACGTGTAAAGCATTTAAAAATGTACTGCACAAAATCGGATAATGCATTTATTCAGATAATGCATTTAATCCCGCATGGCACAGTAATAAAATAAAGCACACAATTTATGAAGAAAGAAGGAATACAATATGACATTCAAAACATCAGGAACATGTTCACAATTAATAAACTTTGATATAGTTGACGGAAAGGTAACAAACGTCAGCTTCCAGGGCGGTTGTAACGGTAATCTCCAGGGAATAAGCCACCTTGTTGAAGGAATGACACCTGAAGAGGTTATATCAAAATTAGAGGGCATCAAATGCGGTTTCAAACCAACTTCATGTCCGGACCAACTCGCTAAAGCTCTCAAGAGCGTAATATAGAATTTTACATTAGGAGGCTTTAATATAATGAAGAGAATTGTCCTGACAGGTGGTGGCACAGCCGGTCATGTTACACCAAACATGGCTCTTATTCCTGCATTACAGGAAAAAGGTTACGATATACATTACATAGGCTCTTATGAAGGTATTGAAAAAAAGCTTATAGAAGAAATGGGCATACCATATCACGGTATTGCAACAGGAAAACTCCGTAGATATTTAGATGTCAAAAACCTTTCCGACCCATTCAGGGTAATAAAAGGTTTATCAGAAGCAAAGGCTCTTATGAAGGAGCTCAAGCCGGATGTTATTTTTTCAAAAGGCGGATTTGTTGCTGTACCTGTTGTTCTTGCCGGCAAATCAAAAAAGATTCCGTGCATTATTCATGAGTCAGACATGACTCCGGGTCTGGCAAACAAAATTGCCATTCCAAAAGCAGCTAAAGTATGCTGTAACTTCCCTGAGACAGTCGAAAAGCTTCCTGCCGGAAAAGCTGTGGTTACAGGAACGCCTATAAGAAAAGAGCTTTTTGAAGGTGACAGCACAGAAGCCATGACCTTCTGTGGTTTTACGGAAGTAAGACCTACCCTTCTTATCATTGGCGGAAGCTCAGGCAGCGTTAAAGTA
>CALZHV010000181.1 GCA_945787485.1 uncultured Lachnospiraceae bacterium | reverse complement strand
CGCATATTTCCTGATATATTTTAATGTCCTTCCAAATGTTTTCCTTACTGAATATTTTTTTTCCTTTTTGTTATTCATTTTCATGCACCTCACTTTCCTGTTTATTTTGTGAAGCACAAATTTCCTGATATACCTCATTTTGGGCTAACAATTCTTCATGTGTACCCATTCCGACTACTTTTCCGTCATCAAGAACTACAATTTTGTCAGCATGCATTATTGAAGATGCTCTTTGAGATACAAGAAATACGGTCGTGTTATCTGTCTTTTCCTTAATAGCCTTTCTAAGCTTTGCATCCGTCACATAATCAAGTGCCGACTGACTGTCATCCATAATAAGAATTTCAGGTTTTTTAACTAAAGCTCTTGCAATAGTAAGTCTTTGTTTCTGACCACCGGATAAATTTTTTGCACCTCTGTTTAGTTCATAATCAAGATTTCCATCTTTTTCATACACAAAATCTTTCGCCTGTGCAATTTCAAGGGCAAGATCCATATCTTCTTTTGTAGCATCATTATTTCCTACCTTAAGATTATCAGCTATACTGCCCGAAAATAACACTGCTTTCTGTGGCACAATTCCTATTTTATCAATCAACTGGTTCTTTGGATAATCCTTTACATCAATACCATCAATCTTGACAGTACCTTCCGTACAATCATAAAGTCTTGGAATAAGATTAACAAATGTACTTTTTCCCGAACCGGTTCCCCCGATTATACCTATTGTTTCACCTTTATTTACAGTTAAATTTATCCCTTCTATTGATGATTCCTTTGCACCCTTATAAGTAAGTCCCGCATTTATAAATTCAACCTTTGGTGCATCCGCTATCTCGTCACACTTAACATCCTTATATACCTGTGAACTGTCTGTAAGAAGTATTTTACTTAATCTGTTTGCACAAGCTAATGCCTTTGTTTCAAGTATAATAAGATTGGCAAGTTTTATGAGCTCGATGAGTATCTGTGACATATAATTTACTAACGCATAAACCTCACCCTGCTTAAGATTTCCAATATCTACCTGTATTGCACCCTTCCATATAAGTGCTGCTATTGAAAGATTAACAACAGCATATGTCAACGGATTCAAAAATGAAGAAATTTTACCTACAAAAAGTTGTTCTTTTGTAAGGCTCTGTGTAGCATCATAGAATTCATTTTTTTCTGTATTTTCCTGATTAAATGCTCTTATTACTCTCGCACCTGAGAGATTTTCACGTGTTTTTAATGTTACTTTATCAAGTCTTGCCTGAACTTTCTTATAAAGTGGTATTGTAACAAGCATTATTCCAAACACAATAACAATCAAAACAGGCAATGTTATCAAAAATACAGTTGATGCGTGTCTGTCAACCGTAAATGCCATTATGGTTGCACCAAATACAATAAATGGTGAACGAAGAAACAATCGCAGAAACATGTTGACTCCGGTTTGCATCTGATTTACATCGCTCGTCATTCTCGTAATAAGTGTAGAACTTCCAATGTCATCTATCTCTGTGTATGACAATGATTCTATATGTTTAAACAAATCAAGTCTTAACTCTTTTCCAAACCCCATTGCTGTTTTAGCTGAATAATATTGTGCTGTAATGGAACAAACAAGACCTATTACTCCAAGTCCAATCATAACAAGAGCCATTTTGTAAATATACGGCTGGTCATTATTTTTTATACCGGTATCAATAATGGCTGCCATTACTAACGGTACAAGTAATTCAAAGCTTGCTTCAAGCATTTTAAAAAGTGGTGCCAAAAAAGCCTTCACTTTGTAATTTTTAAAATATTTCATTAATGTTTTCATTTTATTTGTGCCTCATATATTATGTATTTTCTTTATTTTGCATTTTAGCAAATAGTAGAAACCGTATTTTTATTATTCTTTGTTTTATTGCGTTTTCTATTATATTGACATTTGGATTTTTTTCCTTAAAATATTATTATACATATGAAGTCAAATAATTCAACATATATTAAATTTTGTGTATCTTGTTATTTGACCTGAATAAAATACAATATTACAGGAGAACCAAATGGATAACAATTTAAACAATAACGAAGAAGAATATTTAACAATTTCCATGACTTTGGAGGATGGAACAGAGCTTGACTGTGAAATTGTTGCAAAGTTTGAAGCAGGTGGGCAGGAATATGTTGCCCTCTATCCGGACAAGCTTATTGACGGTATGGAGGAAGATGACGTATGGTTCTACAGATTCAAAGAGTTAAATGGAGATGATGTGGAAATAACTCCTCTTGAAACTGAAGAAGAATACGAAATCGTTGCAGATGCTTTTGACGAATATCTTGACTATATGGAATATCTTGATATGGTCGGTGAAGATGATTTAGCAAAAGAAGATTAATCGAAACATTTTATTACATTTTGCCATGCATACAAAATAACAGCAAAACATTTTCTATATTTTGTGACTAATTAACCGGATTTCATGTTTATTTTGGTACATTCAAAAATCGACTCATTTCTTTCTTTTTACCGGATAATTCACGCGGCACATATATATAAAGAAAATGTCTTGCTCTTGTCATGGCAACATAAAACATTCTTCTTTCCTCTTCTATCTCCCAATCCGATTTTGCTTTCTTATATGGGCATACAGTCTCTACGGCATCAAGCAGATATACACAATCAAATTCAAGTCCCTTTGAGCTGTGCATAGTCATAAGCTTTACACCATTTTTCTTAACATGGTCTTTATTTCTTTCAAGACTTTCAGCATATTCATTAATCATTTCAAACATTGCAACATTGCTCTCGCAATCTTTAATCATATATGAAAATTCATCAATTACATCCATTAAATCATCAAAATCAAGATTATTTTCTTCACAATGTTTTTTCAAAAACTCTTCATAACCTATGCCTTTACATATGTAATTTACTGCTGCCGCCGGACGCATCTTTTTTAGAAGCTCCAAATCCTTAATAAGACTGTAAATATTATCATACAGATAATCCTTTGTTCCGGCACGTGACAACAGCTTTTCCAAATCAACCTTATCTTCAATCAGCATATTTCTGCTTATATATCTTGTCGGTTTATTCATAATATGCAAAAATATTTCTCTGCTATTATCACCCATTGCAAATCTGATATAATCCAATATCCCCTTTATTACATAATGTTCAAAAATATTAGGTAATGAATCGCTTAAAGTATATGGTATATTAAGCTTATCCAATCTATACGCAAGTCTTCTTGGCTGGGAATTTGTTCTGTAAAGTACTGCCTGATTTTCATAAGCTATTCCCTGTGAATAATGCGCCCTTATTTGATGGATTACATTTTCATATTCTTCATTTTCATTCTTTATTCTAAAAATGTCTACAACACCATCATCAGTGCTTTTAGCAACAAGATTTTTTACAAATCTCTTCTTATTTACATCTATAACCCTTTTTGCTGCTTCGGTTATTTTTCTGTCACATCTGAAATTCGTTTCAAGTCTTACTATTTCAGTATTTTTGTAATCATTTTTAAAGCTTTGCATTATCTCCGGTCTGGCACCTCTGAAGCTGTACACAGACTGGTCATCGTCGCCAACAACGAAAACATTGTCAGCATATCCTCCTAAAAGCTTTAAAATCTCATATTGAAGTCTGCAACTGTCCTGAAATTCATCGACTAATATATATTTAAACAGATTTTGACAGCTTTTTAAAATATCTGCTCTCTCAACAAGAAGCCTGTAGCACATAACCATCATATCATCAAAATCAATTTTCCTTCTTCTTACCATTTCTCTGTCAAGTTCACGATAAATCATACGAAATAAATCTTCCGGCAAATCATGACTGTAATAATCATCAGCATTAATCATGTCACTTTTTAAAATACTTATTTGAGATAAAATGTTATTTAGTACATCGTCCCTGTTACCATATCTTTCAATATCAATATTTTTTGATTTAATGATGTTTAAAAGTAATTCTTTTTTCTCATTCTCGGATATTACAACTGAATTGTTTAGATTGTATGCTGTTTTGATAATCCAGAAAAAAACTGAATGGAAGGTTCCAAACCTTACGTTGTAATTTTGACCTTTTGTTATATATTTAAAACGGCTTTCCATTTCATTGGCAGCAGCTTTTGTAAATGTAATTACTAAAATTTCTGTCGGACTGACATCTTCATTTTCTATTAAATACTTTACTCTGTGCGTTATTACTGTTGTTTTTCCACTTCCGGGTCCGGCAATAACCATCATCGGCCCGTTTACATGAGTAATGGCACTTGTTTGTTCTTTGCCAAACTTCATTATTATATCTCTTTTCTGTTTATTTTCTGTTAGTTTTATTTTTATTATATTATCGCTGATAATAGAAATAATAATAATAATATATCATATGAAATGCA
>CALZHV010000180.1 GCA_945787485.1 uncultured Lachnospiraceae bacterium | reverse complement strand
CAACCTCCAAATATGTGACGGACACAAAGCTTATGTACGTTACAGGGATATATCCTTACAAGCCTTACGAAGCATTAGATAAGTTAAGTGATGAATACAAAGAAAATACAACGGGTGGAAGGTCATATGTAACATATTTTAACGACAGCAAAAATAATGAAGTGTCGGAGTTTATGTTATCGGAAATCTCTCTTTACGGTTATGATATTGAGGAATATAACCAGCTTGAGGATTATCTTATAAAAGGAACTACCGACATAAGCGAAAACGGAATAATTGTCGTGCAGGGAGAAAACTGTACGATGTATAACGAGGAGGATTATTTGTTATATGAGTATGTAAAAACCAATACATATGAGCTGGGCGATGAAGTCGTTGTATATGACATTCAGAAGGTTTATGAAAGATTTAAAAATTTACCGGATATTGAAATAGATGTGAATGACGAAAATTACAGTCAGAATGTTAATAAGCGAAAAGAGTCTATACAAAATATTTTGGATGAAATGAAAGCTAATAATGAATATAAAACATATGTTGTAGAAGGCATTGTAAAACAAAATCTTGATCCGAATTTGAACATGTTAGGTCAAGGCGTTTCGTTTATTATGCCACTTGAGCATTATCTTAATGAAACAGGCTACACTGACTCGGATGTATCAGGTGTAAAGTACCATTACAAGGGTGCTAAGCTTGATAAAAGCCTGACCCCGGTAATAAATAGAATTAGTGAATCGGACAGTATGATTATGGGAGCGGATTATTTTTATATGCTGGATGCGACACATGGAATGTATATCGTCTTGTGGGTTATGATTGGAATAATAACATTTATGTTTTGTTTAAGCTCAATAAACATTGTAAATACAATTTCAAGCAATATGCATATTAGAAAAAAAGAGCTTGCACAGCTTAGGGTTATTGGAATGTCGAAGAAGAGATTGTATTACACGGTTGTACTTGAAGGTGTTATTACAGGAATAATTTCAAATGTTATCGGGACAATACTTGGTATTTTGGCAGCATCATTGTTTGTATGGTCGATGATGCAGGTTTCAGGCAGGATGACAGGCTTCCCTGTTACTGCATTTATAATATGCCTGGTAGTAACAATGCTTGTATTACTTCTTTCATATTATCTTCCTATCAGAAATATGAAAAATGATATGGCTAAGGACCTTATGGCAAGTGGTGAATAGCATGGAAGATTAGTATACAGATAGGAAAAAACAAAAATCGGAGGTAATAATAATGGATATAGTAAAGATGGAAAAGGTTGTTAAAACATACGGTGACGGAGATACCAGGATATGGGCACTTGACAATGTAGACTTAACCGTACAAAAGGGAGAAATCCTTTCGGTTGTTGGCGCATCAGGATCGGGGAAGTCAACACTATTGCATATGATAGGAGGCGTAGATACACCTACAAGCGGAAAGATAATAGTGGATGATAAGGATATTACAAATTTCACTGATGAAGAAATGTCTGTTTTCAGAAGAAGAAAAATTGGCTTTGTATTTCAGGCATATCATTTGATTCCTGTCTTATCGGTTGAAGAAAATATAACTATGCCGATTCTTTTAGACCACAGAAAGCCTGAGAGAGAATACATTGACCACATAATAGAAATACTTGGTTTGAAGGACAGAAGAAAACATTTGCCAAATCAGCTGTCGGGTGGTCAGCAACAAAGGGTTGCAATAGCAAGAGCACTTGCAAACAGACCGACACTTATTCTGGCAGATGAGCCAACCGGAGCACTTGATTCACGAAACGGAAACGAGGTTATGGCATTGCTCCACAAATCAGTGAAAGAGCTTAATCAGACATTGGTTCTCATAACACATAACATAGATATAGCAAGGGAATCGGACAGAATAGTCAAAATAGCAGATGGAAAAATTGTTGAATAGAGTGTCGAAGCATATTTGAAAAGGAAAGGAAGTAAATGTTATGAAATTATATAAAAATGTGAAAAAATGTATCGTAATCTTTCTTGCACTTATTATTGCAACATTTTGTGCTGCCGTAACATGCGAAAATACATATGCAGCAGAGCCAAAGCTTATTTTGGAGGGATACACTGTCGACAAAAAAACAGTTTATACCGGTTCTGATTTTAATTTGAAATTGACATATAAAAACACAGCAACAAAAAAAATCAAAAATTTAAAGCTTACAATTACGTCTGAAAATGGTGAGCTGCTTGCTGACGGGACTGCAGGAATATCATATAAAGATGTTATTGAGGCAGGAGAATTGTGGGAAACAGATTTTGATATGGTAGCTGTTTCAGGACTTGAGGAAAAATCTTATAAGCTTATGCTTAAGGCAGAATATGAGGATGTAAACGGCGCTCCGTATACAATGGAGGATGCAATTTATATTCCTGTGTTTTGTAACCAGAAGCTTTCCGTAACCGATATCTCAAGTGATGAAGTAAACCTTGGCGATGAAATAGAAATAACTGCAAAGGTAAATAATTTGGGTGATGGCTTATTGTACAATGTTACAGCAAAAGTTGAGGGAAAGAGTGTAGAAGCTGCAACATGCTATCTTGGAAATATTGAAGTCGGAAAAAGTGTCAATGTCGATATAATATCAAAAAGTACCCATCTTGATAGTGGCTCCGGGTTAAACAATATAATAATTACATATGAAGATAAGCTTGGAAATGAATATTCATATAAGGATAAAATATCACTTGTTGTAAAAAAATCTGATTTTTCAAATTTGGAGCAGATTAAAAAGACAGAGGTCGGAAATACATTGGATAGTACGGTAATAATTCTTTCCCTTACAGGGGTTGCAGTAATTATTATTCTTATTGTTTTTATAATTAAATACAGAAAAAAGAAGAAGCTTCTCGAGGATTTTTAGGTATAGCCGTATAATGGAGGGATTTGTATGAAGTGGATTTTTCAGCTTTCATTAAGAAATATGAAAGTCAGACTGTCTAGGACATTGCTAACATTATTGGGTGTTACAATAGGTGTCATTTCCGTAATGTCTCTTCTTAGCCTTGGACTCGGAATGAAAAAGGCTATGCTGGCTGAGTTTGGAGACGAAAATACAATAAAAGAGATAACCGTGAGCAATCCGAATTACACCAAGAAAAGAGATTTGCTTCTCACAGATAAAAATGTAGAAAAATTAAAAGAAATAAACTATGTAGAAGAATTGTATACTGTTGTTGATATGCAGGTTAGTGTTACATATGGAAAGTATATAGGTTATTTTGGAATAATGGGTGTTCCTCAGGAAGTACTTGAAAAGCTTGATGTTGATGGCGGATTAAAAAATAACGGAAACAGCAAAAAACCGGAATTGATAGTCGGAAACAGAGTAGGCAGCTTGCTGTATAATCCAAATAATTATTCGAGCTATGAGGAAATCGAAGGAAAAACTACACAAGAGATGGTTGGTGATAAGCTTGATATAAGCTTTGATGTTGGCGGTGAAACCATCGAGGCAAAATTAAAAATTGCAGGAAGTCTTGAGGGAGATTTAAATACATATACAGAGCAATCTCAAAATATTTATTGTAATCAGGATGTGCTGATAAAATTTCTGAAAAATAATAAAACTAACGGATACATTTACGGGCAGCCTGTTGACGAAAATGGCAATCCGATAAATGATTTTGTATATGACAGCGTAGTTGTTACCGTTGATGACGTTGACAATGTAGATTTTGTCGTGAAAAAATTGCAAGACATG
The DNA here is from genome assembly GCA_945787485.1 of uncultured Lachnospiraceae bacterium. GTDB lineage: Bacteria > Bacillota > Clostridia > Lachnospirales > Lachnospiraceae > Coprococcus_C. The sequence goes on along the minus strand of CALZHV010000180.1, from coordinate 705 downwards.
GGTTATAGTACTTTCAACAATAAGCAATATTTGGAAAGCGCAAAGAAAACGATAAGGACAACTCAGTTTTTGCTTGCAGGTATAGGAGAGATAGCTCTGATTGTAGCAGTAATAGGCATAAGCAACACGATGACAACATCCGTTTACGACAGAATAAATGACATCGGAATATTAAAGATACTCGGATGTGACAATGATGAGCTTATCACAATGTTTATTTTAGAGTCGGGGATGTTCGGTTTTATCGGCGGAACAGTGGGAACAGTTATTTCATTTTTGATACGGGGAGTGATTAATAAAATAGGGATTTGGTTTCTTGGATTTAGCGAGGGAGCACAACTTTCTATAATTCCTTTGTGGCTTGTAATAGTCACAATTATATTGTCGACAGTTTTGTCACTTATGGCAGGATATTTTCCGGCAAGATGGGGGTCAGGATTAAAACCGATTGATGCATTAAGAAGATAGATAATAAAAAAGCGGAGACGGCGGGATTCGAACCCGCGTGCCGGTTTCCCGGCTAACTGATTTCGAGTCAGCCCCGTTATGACCACTTCGATACGTCTCCACATACATTCACTATTTTAGCATAATAAAATATATTTTCAAGGGGAAAAGACTTATTTTAATTGTGAAGATACTGTTAAAATCAGTCTTTTTTCTTTACACTAAAATGTGCGTGTGTTATATTTTGGTTTATGTATA
>CALZHV010000179.1 GCA_945787485.1 uncultured Lachnospiraceae bacterium | reverse complement strand
AAATACCAGCAGCTAAAAGCAAAAGAACAACTACTCTCATACATCGTGCTGATATTTGATTTATCTTTATATAATTATTGTTTAATATTCTTTTTTGTTCCATATTATAAATCCTTTAATGAGATTGAAATGCCATCTCTCCAGACATGCTCGAGGTCATAGAAAGATCTTTCCTCTTCTGCAAAAATATGTATTATTATATCATAGTAATCAAGCAAAATCCATCCTCCATTTGAATATCCTTCTCTGTTTTTTAGAGTATATCCACAATTATGCATGGTTTCTTCGACATTATCACTCATTGCCTGAATCTGATTTTTGTTTGCTCCATCTGCAATTATGAAATAATCTCCCATAGAGGACACTTCACTTATGTCTAATATTTTGATATTGTTTGCTTTTTTATCTTCCAATGCCCAAACTGCTTTTTTAAGAGTGTCTCTAATATCCATTTAAGCACCTCCGTTATTATTGTAGAAATCATAGGTTTTTTGAGTCATTTCATCTATAGAATCACTGCTTGATCTTAAATATTCTAAAGTGTTTTTAAGAATATGAAGTACACATTTATTTAAATCAATAAATGCTTCCTGTCGGATTTCTTCCATTTCTTTTTGTGGTTTTCTGTTAGGTTCAATATAATCTGCAATAAATATAATTTTTTCCAATTTAGACATATCAGGTCTTCCGGTTGTATGATAACATATTGCATTTAAAACATCTGTATCTGTAACCTCATATTTGCTTTTGGCGTAATATGCGCCAAGCTTTGCATGCAACATATCGGGATTACTTCGTTCATAATCATTTATCAAAATATTATGTTTTAATGCTTTTTTTAGTTTTTCTTCGGTTGAATAACCTTTTGCACAATCATGCAATATGCCTGCCAACCTTGCCTTTCCTATATCTTCACCATGAGCCATCGCCATTGCGGCTGCAGTATATTCAACTCCTATGGAATGCTCAAGTCTTTTTTGATTTATTTTATTAGAAAGTTTTAATATTATCTGATCTCGATTCAATGTTCACACCATCCGTATAATTTATGAGTCTTTATATATTCAAAAACATTTTCATCTAATCCAACAGGATTAATTCCATTTTGCAATGCATTTCTTATATCTGATGATGAAGCATCAAATATAGGGCATTCCATTATCGAAATTTTACCGTATCCGAGCTTTGATATAATATCATCCGAAAATAATTTTAGCCTTGAATAATCGTATATTCGCCTTGCTACTATCAAATTACACAGCTCTAATATTCTTGGATAATTGACCCATTTTTTAAAGTTTAATAAAGAATCATCACCAATAATGAAATTAATATTAATACCCTGAAATTTATTGTTTAAATATTCAAGTGTATCAACTGTATATGTTGTTCCGCCTCTATCAATTTCAATAGTAGATAACGAAATATTTTCTATATCTTTAGTGGCAATTTCTATCATATTACATCTGTTTTCATTAGTTTCTATATCAGAAGAACATTTATATGCCGGCTTATTATTTGGCATTAAATATACATGTTTTATTTCTTTGTCAAATTCTAATGCATGCCGGGCAAGTAATATATGCCCCTTATGAATTGGATTAAATGTTCCTCCTAATATAGCAATGCATGATGATTTATCTGAATCTTCTACCATTCTTTACTGCCTTTTTGTTATTTTCCTTTATTTTTGCATTATCTTTTTGCTTAGCTTTTTCTTCTTTTTTCTTATTCTTTTTATATAATACTATTTTTTTACCGATTACCTGTACAACTTCACTTTTAGTACGCTCAGCTAATACATTTGCAATTTCTTTAGGGTCATCAAGACAATTTTTTAAAACACCTATTTTTACAAGTTCTCTTTTTTCTAAAGCTTCTGAAACAGCTTCGGTAACTTCAGGTGTTAAACTGGACTTGCCAATATTTATAATTGTGTCAATATTCATGGCAAGACCTTTTAAGGTGGCTCTTTCTTTACTTGTCATTATAAATCTCCTTTTGTAAAGTGTGTTATTAATTATTTATAATAATCAAATTCAAGACCATATAATCTTACTGTATCGCCCTCTTCAATACCAAGGTCTTCAAGCATTTCAATTATTCCGTTTTCCTTCATGAACTTCTGGAAGAACACAAAACCTTTTTCTGATTCAAGATTAGTATATCCAAGCATTCTTTCAATTCTAGGTCCTTCAACAACAAAAACATTATCTTTTTCGTCCTTGTATACTTCAAATGGTAATTCGGGATTGTCCATGAAATCTATATCCATTTCAGGAGCAAATTCAATTACTTCATCCGGTGCCTGTTTGACCAGATCATTGACATACCATAATAATTCGTCAAGTCCTTTTCCTGATACTGCTGAAATTGGAAATACTTTTATTCCCTTTGGTTCATATTCATCTTTTAACATTTCGATTACAGTTTCATAATCATCGCCGTATAATGCATCACATTTATTGGCAGCAATTACCTGTGGCCTTTTTGCTAAATCTTTATTATAATTCATTAACTCTTTGTTGATGGCTTCAATGTCAACCAAAGGATCTCTTCCCTCTGTTGATGCAGCATCAACCATATGAATTAATACTTTAGTTCTTTCTATATGTCTTAAAAATTCTATTCCTAAACCTACTCCCTCGGAAGCACCCTCAATAATACCGGGAATATCTGCTATTACAAAGCCGTTCTTCTCACCCAAATCAACGACTCCAAGATTTGGATTTAAGGTAGTAAAGTGATAATTTGCTATTTTAGGTTTTGCATTAGTTACTCTTGATAAAAAAGTTGATTTTCCAACATTTGGGAACCCAACCAAACCTACATCTGCAATCATTTTTAATTCCAGAGTAACCCAAAGCTCTTTTGATTCCTGACCAGGCTGGGCATATTTCGGTGCTTGCATAACAGCTGTAACATAATGTCTGTTACCCTTTCCGCCACGACCGCCTTTAAGTAAAGTAACAGGCTCTGTCTTGTTTGACATATCAAGTAATACTTTTCCTGTTTCAAAATCTTTTACAACCGTACCTGCAGGAACCTTTAATATAATATCTTCACCATCAGCACCATGGCAGTTCTTTTTCTTGCCTTCTTCACCGTCTTGTGCTTTGTATTTTCGTACATGTCTGAAATCTGTTAATGTATTTAATCCCGGGTCAACAACGAAAATTACATCTCCGCCCTTTCCGCCGTCACCACCGTCAGGTCCGCCGTTAGGGACATATAATTCACGGCGAAATGATACGTGACCATCTCCGCCTTTACCTGATTTAATAAATATTTTTGCTCTATCAGCGAACATTTTTTCCTCCTAAAAATAATTAACTAGTAGTAATATTATAATTAAACAATAATCAAATTAATCATATTATAAAAAACAATAATCAGATTAATCATATTATATTTATTAATAATCAGATTAATCAAATTATATAAAATTATAATTAGATATCATTAAGATAAAAATACCGGGATAAAAAATTATCCCGGTAAATATAATTCTTACTCAGCCTTTGATACTGGATAGATAGAAACCTGTTTCTTATCTCTACCTTTTCTTTCGAATCTAACAACACCATCAACAAGTGCAAATAATGTATCATCGCCACCACGACCTACATTTACACCAGGATGAATCTTAGTTCCACGCTGTCTGTATAAAATATTACCAGCTTTTACAAACTGACCATCTGCTCTTTTTGCACCAAGTCTCTTTGACTCAGAGTCTCTACCGTTCTTTGTAGAACCAACACCCTTTTTATGAGCAAAGAACTGTAAATTCATTTTTAACATAGTTACACCTCCTTGAAGTATAATTGCAAATACTTGTTTCCGTATTCTTCATTAAGATTTTTAATACCTAACATATATGAATTAATAAGTAATAATCCCATCTCATCAGGCTGGGTTTTGAATTTAAATTTAATCAATCCTGAATCTTCCATAATGTATTCAACTGAATTGTCAGTCAATGCTTCAATAGAATTAATCGTATTAATTGTTAATGCTGATACACCGGCACAGACAATATCTTTTCCGTACTTTGCATATCCTGCATGTCCCTCTACTGAAAAGCCACATATGTTCTTATCTGAATTGTTATAAAATACTACCCTAATCATAATAAGAATTAAGCATTAATTGCTTCAATTTTAACCTTTGTGAAAGGCTGTCTGTGACCTTGCTTCTTGTGATAGCCGGTCTTTCTCTTATACTTATAAACAACAACCTTCTTGTCCTTACCTTCGCCAAGAACTGTTGCCTTTACTGAAGACTTCTTAGCAGCCTCGCCACAGATAACATCTGAATCAGTATTTACTACCACTACATCAAATGTAACCTCAGCGCCTTCCTGCGCATCAAGTTTTTCTACTTTAATGATATCTCCTTCAGCTACCTTGTACTGCTTTCCGCCTGTTGCAATAATTG
>CALZHV010000178.1 GCA_945787485.1 uncultured Lachnospiraceae bacterium | reverse complement strand
TACCGGAACGCTTGAGGTTGCCGACCAGGCATTTGATTTCACGGACGTAATTCTTAAAGCAATCATTTCTGATTGGTGGGAAATTGTATTGTTGCTTGTTCCTATGGTCTTGTTGACAGTGTTTTTAGGAAGAAAGGTTGTTGAATACAGTAGACACAATTGGAAGCAATATATTATTGAAGCAATTTCAACTGTTGTAGTATTATTAATAACAATTTGTGTTATGAAGGCATGCTCAAATGAGATATATTCCAATTATGAGGTTTATAAAAATTACACCTCCGTCAATATGGCTGTTGAAAAATTAGGTGTATGTGAGGCATTGTTTCTTGATGTTAAAGAGGGCGTAAGAAACAAGCTTGGTATTCAAAAAAATGACCTTGAATTTGAGACTGTTGATGTAAGCTTTTCTACTGAGCAGACTGAAACGGAAGAGGCTTTAGAGGCGTTTGCAAATTTGGAGGAAGCTGCTACAGAAGAAATAACAGAAACGGAAATTGATACATCTCCGAATATTTTGGATATAGACATGAAGTCTTTGATTGACAGTGAAAATAACAGCAATATAAAGGCAATTCATGAATATGTGAATGCCCAGATTCCGACAAATAAAAATGAATATACAGGAATGTTTGAAGGTTATAATGTTATTTATATTGTTGCAGAAGGATTTACCGGTTACAGTATTGATAAAAGCAGAACACCGATGCTGTATCAGATGAGCAATGAGGGCTTTGTGTTTAATAATTTTTATACACCGCTTTGGTATGGTTCAACTCTAGGTGGAGAATATGCAAACCTTACAGGATTAATGCCTAAAAACGGTACATATTTAAGCATGTCCAGAGCAGGAAGCAACGGAAATGACATGTATTTTACATTGTCAAGACAGCTTGAACGTGAAGGATATTCGGTACGTGGATATCATGATAATGATTATACTTATTATGACAGAAATGTTTCACATCCTAATATGGGACTTGAATGGATTGGAATGGGTAACGGATTGGAATATGAGGTTGAAAACGGCACTGTATTATGGCCTCAATCAGATGTTAAAATGATAAATGATACATTTGATGATTATGGAGGCGATGAACCGTTTTATACATATTATTTGACTGTAAGCGGACATGTAATGTACAATTTTGGTGGTAATGCGATGGCAAAAAAACATCAGGATATTACGGAAAATATGAAATATTCTGACACGACAAAGGCATATCTTGCATGTCAATATGAGCTTGAACTTGCACTTGAGCAGCTTGTCACAAAGCTTGATGCCGCCGGTGTGCTTGATAACACATTGATTGTATTGACTGCTGACCATGTACCATATGACAACAAGGATGTGGTTGACGAATTAGCAGGCAAGACTTTAGATAACACATTTGGATGGTACAAAAATAAGCTTATCATATGGTCGGCTTCAATGGATGAGCCTGTTGAAGTGGATAAGTTTTGTTACAGCCTGGACATCTTACCGACGGTTTCAAATCTTCTCGGGCTGGATTATGATTCGAGAATGCTTGTAGGTCAGGATATTATGTCTGATTCGGAAGGATTGGTAATATTTAATGACAGGAGCTTTATGACGGATCATATGTCATACAATGCCAATAATGGTGAGATAAAAAGCTTTGACGGAAGTGAAATAAGTGAAGAATATGTTGAAGCCATGAAGCTTATTGTGAAAAATAAATTCAGCATAGCAGATGCGATAAATGAAAACGATTATTACAGATATATTCATGAAGCTGTTGATGAGAAAAATGACAATTAAAGATAATTGCAAAATGATAAAAGTTCATGGGAGATAAATATGGAGACAAAGAAAAATAATAAAATTGAATCATTACAAGTATTAAGGGCAATTGCTTTTCTTGGTATATTTACATCTACCGGTCACACGGATATTACAAAGCTCGGCGGATGGGGTGTGTCCATATTTTTTGTGTTGTCAGGATTTCTTATGCTTTTATCATATTATGACAGAGACGGAATGGATAATGTGAATGGAGTTCATTTTGCGATTGATAAAATAGCAGGTATTTATCCGCTTCATATTGCAATGCTGTTGTTAAATTATGTCATTCAAATTGTTGTAAATTTGGGACAACCCGGCAAAATAATTGATATCATAAACAACTATTGGGTGAAATTTGTTGTCGATGCCTCACTTATGCAGGCGTGGATTCCCGACAAATCATACTATTATTCAATAAACAGTGTTTCCTGGTATTTGTCTGTATGTCTGTTTTTGTATGCCGTATTTCCGTTTTTCTTAAAGCTAATGAAAAAATACAAAGGAAATTATAACGCAGTAATATCGATTGCAGTAATTTTAATAATTCAGATTGCAGCTGCGCTTGTATCTAAGAATATTACGATATTTGATGCAATAAGTGATGATTTTGGACGATGGTTTGTCTACGTATTCCCTGTTTACCGTCTGGGCGATTTTCTGATAGGCTGTAATGTTGCCTATATATTCAAAAATATGAAAAAAGAGGAAGTTAAAAAAACAACGTCACAGACTGTTATTTTTTCATTTCTTGAAATAGGAGCAGTTCTTCTTACGGTATTTTGCCAATATATGAGAGAACGGGGAGGCTTTGTTATATTTGACAAAGGTTTAAGTAACAATGTTATTTATATTCCTGTTTCGGTTGCCTTTATTATATTATTTGTAATGAAAAAAGGGATTTTTACAACGATATTGACAAATAAATTTCTTGTATGGTTTGGTGACATAAGCAAATACACATTTCTCATTCAAATAAAAGCGATAAAGCTTGTAAAAATTGGGTTTGAATATTTGGGAATGTCGGATATTAATAAATATATTCTGACAATTGCAGCGTTGGCATTGACAATTTTAATGGCAGAAATATATATTTTTTTCGAGAAAAAAGTGAAAGAGATTAACAAAAGAAAAAGACAAACAAATTCAGTTTTTTAGAAAATAAATAAAGGCTCAAAAATCGTTCATACTAATATATTATTTGAAATATTATTTGATAATATATTATTTGACATAAAGATATGTTTGATTTAAAATGTTAAAGAGTGAGTTTTCACAGAAGCTTATTTATGATTGATAAAATACAAAAGGGGATTTCCTTATGAAGGCATTGCTTTACAAAATAAAAAATGTCGATTATATTCGCCTGATAGAAATATTATGGTGTTATGTGATTTCTCTTTTGGCTATTATCAGTACCGGTTCAATTTGGAGCTATGACGACAGATTTAGCTTTACGGAGTCGGGATTTATTATCTATATGCAACAGGTGGCAATGCTTGGATTTTTTACTTTTCTTATACTTAACAGAAAAGTATTTCTAAGCAGTATAGATAAAATGAAAATTTTAGCTATAGGTGCTGCATTGTATGGATACAGTAAATTTGCAAAGATTAATCAGAATGAATATGAAACAGTATTTATGATGACTATAATCTGGCTGATACTTGCATTTGCAATGCTTGATGATAAGTCAATAATATGGGATGCATTCATAAATGTAGCATTGGCAATTGCATGCATTTCATTAGTGTTCTGGATATTCGGAAGTATGATAGGACTTATTCCTCCATCCGGTACAACCTCACATTCATGGGGAAGCTGGGGAGATAAGGTTAATATCTATTATGAAGTTTATTTTGAAGGACAGACACATCATCTTACCGGTGAATATGTTATCGTAAGAAATACAGGTGTATTTACCGAAGGACCTATGTTTAGTGCAATACTAAGTGTTGCATTGGCTGCGGAGGGATTCCTGAAGGAAAAATTTAAGATATGGAAGGTTGCAGTGTTGTCAGTGACTATTCTTTCAACTATGTCTACAACCGGAACTATAGTTATTTTCCTTGCTGTATTTTTTAAGTGGTATTCAATTATTCAGAATAAAGAAAATTCGAAAAAACAAAAGATTGTTTTTTACAGTATATGTTTGGCAGGTGCATTAATTGTTGGTGTTCTCTTTGTTGTAAAGATGATGACTTCATCAGGAGGAAAATCAGTTAATATAAGATATGACCATCTGGTATCATGTATCAGTAAATTTATTGAATCACCAATTTTCGGACAGGGATACAAGAATATCCAGGCTATTCTTTATGAGTCGGATTACTTCCAGGGCTTGAGTGTGGGATTACCTTACTTTCTTGCTTTTGGCGGTATTATACTTGGAGCAACAATTTTTGTTCCATATATATTTGCAATTAATAAAGCAGTCAAAAATAAGGATTGCAGACAGCTGTTTTTTCAGACATTGTTTCTTGTAATGTTCTTCTTTACAGCTGTTTCAACAAGAGGAATTTTAATGCTTTACATAGCTTATATTGCAATATGTGACTATGAAGCTTTACCGGATTTAAACCGTAATACGGGAAATGAAGTGTGAAATTAAAAATAATATAATAATAAAAGAAACAAAATAATAAGTAACAAAATAATAAGAAACAAAATAACA
>CALZHV010000177.1 GCA_945787485.1 uncultured Lachnospiraceae bacterium | reverse complement strand
GCTTAATAATCTGCTGCCACGCAATAGCATAAACACCGAGAATGGCAATCATCCCGCCGTAGCACAGACAAAACCTCAACGACAAAAACTCTTCACTGGAAGCCAGCTTAGATAATATCCCGCTAAGCGAATAAAATAGAATTAATATATGTAATAAAGAAAAATATTTAATTCTATTCGAGCTTAACTTGTTTTTCATTCTTAATTGCCTGCCTTTTCATTGCATTAGCGACATCTAATATTGCATCGTCGATACTAATTGTTGGATTAAAACCGGTATCAGAAATTAACCTTTCTATTGATATATCCCACACTACCTCATCCAATGGGTCGTCTATATCGGAAAATATAATTTTTGATGATGAATTAGTAAGTTCAATACATTTTTTTGCTAAATCAAGGTTTGAAATTAAATTGTTGCTTGCAAGATTATATACGCCTTGTGCATTTGTATTGATAGCCTTCCAAATAGCAATTGCAATATCTTTCACATGAATGTATGTTTGCTTTCTTGTGCCTTTTCCATATATTACAATATCTTCGTTAGACAGTGCTTTTCTTACAAAGGTTGGGAAAATTGTATTTGGATTATCACCATCACCGACAGGAGAACAAATTCTAAAGCTGACTGTTCTTAAGCCGTGAGTATAATTAGCATATTCTGCAAGAATCTCCTGCATATATTTTGTTGCGTGATAAACCGTAGGGGGGTGAATTGGATGTTCTTCTGTAATGGGATGATGTTTAGGAGTTCCAATAACAGGAAGGCTGGACAACTGAATAAAAACAGGAATCTTTTTAGCCTTACTTAATTCAATAAGTCTTTGCATACCGGTGCAGTTATTTGCGACAACTTCAACCTCGTATGGTTCATGGCGCATATCTGATGCAAGATGAACTATTGCATCCACCGTATCAATTTTTGTTTCATCAAAAATATGAGTGACCTTATCAGAAAATAAATCGCAACACAAATATTCGTCGCACTCTGTTTTTGATCGTGTATTTTTTCCAAGACCGACAATGTAACATCCCTGCTCTCGCAGATAATTACATACATGTTTACCAATAAATCCATTAGATCCTGTTACCAAAATTTTCATAATGCTTTATGTTAATCCTTAAACTCAATTTTAATATTTTCGTTCATATGAAGCACATCATAAAGTGCCTCGTCATAATTATCGTATTTGTAATAAATGTATGCAATACGCTCATTTAGATGATTATTAATGTTTTCACCCGGTTTAATCATTTCAATTTCTTTAAAAATATGAGATTTAATACTTTCAGGTATAGAATATGATTTAACAGAGCCGTTTCTATTAGCCATAATTCCATAATGCCCGGCGTATTTTGCTTTTGACTCAGTGTGTTTTAATACTGACAAATCCATACCGGTTTCCGCTCTAATCAATGCTTCTTCCCACGGAAATCCATTCATTTCATCAGCAACAGTAAAATACTGATTTCCAAGTGCTCTCCTCATAATCTCAATAATGTATGGCTTTCCGTTCTTTACTATGTACTGAAGAGTAAGCATACCATCAACAAGGTTAAGCTCGCTACATATTTTTTCAATGTATCTGTAAAGCTCGGCTTGTATTTTTTCAATTCCTTTTGCCGGAAAAAGTTCGGCCTGAATTAAATATGGATTTATAAAAGAAAAACAGTCATTGCTAACTGATGATATAACCTTTTTATCTTTGATAAAGGTATGAATTGTTTGTTGATTGCCCACAATAAAAGGCTCAATAACAATATGCTTTACTCTTGAACAATTAAAAGCATTATCAACCGCATGTTTTGCTTCCTCATAATTGTCGGCTCTCAAAATACCCTTTCCTCCGGTAAGATCGGTTGCCTTTACTATAATAGGGTATTCAACCTTTTTTGTATATTCCAATGCATCTTCTTTTTTATCGAAAGGAACAGAAATAGGAGTTCTTAAACCTAATTTTTGAATAAACGTTTTAAACAAGTCTTTGTTGTGCAGAATACTCGCATTTTTGTAAGTGTCATGACCGGGAAATCCCATTTTTTCGGCAACATACGCTGCAGTAATAACTCCAAAATCGTTAGCACACGATACAATTCTATCAATATTGTTCTTTTTAACTATTTCCAGAATAGCTTCCTTATTTGAATAATCAGCTTCAATATATTTATCTGCATGAGAATGTCCGATAAGACTCGGATTGTTTCCGCTTGTGATAACATAATATCCAAGCTCTTTGGCTTTATCAATCAAGGTAAGTTCGCTTAAACTGCCGTTTAGTATAAGTAACCTATTCATTTTCTGCCTTTCTGTAATTTTGATTAAGTACTTTTCTTTATTATTTTTGAAACAAAAATGTGTTCATATATCTTTTTCAGTGTAAGTCCTCACCTTCATCATAATTAATGATATCTTTTATTACGTACTGCGGAGAGTTATTAATACTTATATAGATCCTTCCTATGTATTCTCCAATAAGACCAAGCATAAGCATAATAATTCCACCTACAAACAGCAATGTAGCCATAATGGAACTATATCCGATAACGATTAATGGATTTATAAGCTTTTTAATAATAACTGCTAATCCAAAAATAAAGCCGATAAATGAACATAAAATACCAATTATACTTGAAACTCTGAGCGGTTTAACAGAAAACGCCGTAAAGCCATTTAGCCAAAGACTAATTGATTTATGTAAGGTGAAGTTGCCATTTCCTTCATATCGCTCTCTTTCCTCCATTGGCACTATCGCGAAGCTATCTGTTGTTCTGAGTGTTAAGCCCTCAAGATAAGGATATGGATTATTGTATCTAATCATCTCTTTAGCAATATATTTCTTCATTGCATAAAAATTAGAAAAATACAAATTCTTTGGCTTTTTCAATAAAATATGAGACATTAGCGAGTTAATAGTGCTACCAATATTCTTAAACACTGATTGTTTAACTTTGTTATATCCGGCCATAGAATAATCACTTTCGTTATTGATTATCGGTTCTAAGAGTTCCCAAAGATGATTAACCGGACATTGACCATCATCATCAAGACCTACAATATAATCACCGCTTGCAAACTTAAATCCGGCAAGCACACCGGCATGCTTGCCGAAATTCTTAGCAAATTCAATTACCTTTATTTTTTTATTACTATTTGCCAGTCGAATAAGAACAGACAAAACATTGTCAGGAGAACAATCATTGATTGCAATAATCTCATAATCATATTCATTTGCTTTTTCTTCTACAACTTCAACAATTTCATTTATCACAAATTCAATTGTTTTCTCTGATCCGTAGCATGGAATTACAAAGGAAATTTTTTTCATAACAACCCTCTAATATTGTTTTTTAATCTAAATGCATTACAAAAATCAGTACAGGATACTTGAAAGAATAAGTGTATTTTTGAAAGTAAAGGCTTGCTAAAAATGTGTGAAACAAAAAATTGCCCCTCTGTATTCTCCAAGCTCCTCAAAAACCCTGTCAATAATTTTAACTCGAGAAATAACAAGGTACCCAAATAGTATATAAGGAATACAAATAATGCCGTCAAAAGCATTTTTCTCAAACAACAGCGTTTGCCTGACATTAAAATTTAAGGTGTTATTCATTTTTTACCTGTTTATAAAAAAATCATTAATGTTTTTTGCAACCAACTCAACATCTTCAGCCTTTAGACCGTAGTACATTGGCAGACGGAGGAGACGCTCACTTTCTTTTGTGGTGTACTTATCTTCGCCGTGGAATCTGCCGAAGCCTTTACCTGCGGGGGAGGAGTGGAGGGGAACGTAGTGAAATACTGCTCCGATGCCGTTTTCCTTTAAGTGTGATATTAGTCTTGTTCGTTGCTCCAAATCCTTAGCTTTTATGTAAAACATATGAGCGTTATGTGTGCATTCCTGAGGAACAAAAGGCAGGTCAATGCAACCTCTGTCTGCGAGTGGCTTTAGCAGCTCGTAATATGCATTCCACGATTGCAGGCGGTTATTGTTGATAATGCTCGGGCTCTCAATCTGTGCGTACAAATATGCACAGTTCAGCTCGCTTTGAAGATAGGAGGAGCCGACATCAACCCAAGTGTATTTGTCAATTTCTCCTCTGAAAAATTTAGTTCTGTTAGTTCCTTTTTCTCTGATTATTTCTGCTCGGTCGACATCCTTTTTGTTGTTTATCAGGATGGCACCACCCTCGCCCATACTGTAATTTTTGGTTTCGTGAAAGCTAAAGCATCCAAAATCACCGATAGAGCCCAACGCCCTGCCCTTGTAATAAGACATAACGCCTTGGGCAGCATCTTCTATTACAAGCAAATTGTGACGCCTTGCAATATCCAAAACAGTATCCATTTCGCAGGCCACACCGCCATAGTGGACAACTACGATAGCCTTTGTTTTTTCAGTCACAGCCGACTCAATAAGGCTTTCGTCTATATTCATTGTGTCCGGACGGATATCTACAAAAACTATTTTTGCACCACGCAAAACAAA
>CALZHV010000176.1 GCA_945787485.1 uncultured Lachnospiraceae bacterium | reverse complement strand
TGCTGATGGAAAATCAACCAGCTATGGTGATGAGGCAATTGCTACATTACTTAAAGAGATGGAAGATAAACGCGGTAAATTTTGTGTTGTTCTTGCAGGATATAAAGAAGAGATGCAGAATATGCTTTCTGCTAATCCTGGTTTTGAATCACGTATACAGTTTACACTAGATTTTCCTGATTATACGAGAGAAGAACTTGCCGAGATTGCTACGGTGTTCCTTGAAAAGAAAAAATATTCTATCAAGAATGATGCATTAGAGCGAGTACTTGATGTTACAGAATGGTATAGAGAACGTCCAAATTTTGCTAATGCCAGAACAATCAGAAATATTCTTGATCAGGTAATTATGAATCAGAATCTCAGAGTTGATGAGTCTGATGGGGAAGTAGACGAATATCTGATTATCAAGGATGATGTAGAAGACTACATTATGGATGAAGGTATTATGAAAGATGACGGGAAAAAAATAAGAATAGGTTTTGTTTAAAAACTATTGCATCACAATACAAGAATTAAAACAAGAAAAATGTTCTAAAACGCATATAATGGCGACAAAAGGCGGAATAGACAGTTTTGTGTCGGATTAGGTATTTGCCCTCGAAAAATAAATAAGTGGATAACCCTCCGGGATTCTGTTATACTAATAGTGTTTTGCAGAACTTGGAGGGCTTTTTATGTTCACATCGAATAATCTGTGATTTTTATATGCTTTTGAAAGCTTTCTATACGTGAAAGAAAGGAGTGAATTCTCCGTTAGCCTAAAAAGGATAATCGGGTAAAATGAGATAGTATGTTTACTGGTATAAATGGGTTGCTGTTGTTGTATTATACTGTTATTAACCTCGCAACTTTCGTGATTTATGGAATAGACAAGCTTATGGCGGTAAAGCATGCCTATCGTGTGCCGGAAAAGACGTTGATTTTGATGGCCGGGATTGGCGGAGGTGCAGGTGCATTATTGGGAATGATATGCTTCAGACATAAAATAAGAAAGCCAAAGTTTTTAATTATCGTTCCGTTAGTTACTATTGTACATATAGTTGTACTGTTTTTATTGATATAATTTTTAATAAAAGTGCATCTTAGAGTTGTTATTTTGCAACTTGGTGTTGATGCACTTTTTTTATTGTAAAAAAAGTTGTAAAGTAACACCAGGCTAAAATTATGAAACATAATGCATAAAATCAGAAAGAAGCAAGCCTGAAAAAATAAAAGGAGAAAAAATATGGATGCAATAAAGGTAGAACACTTAGTAAAGAAATATAAAAATCACACGGCAGTAAATGATATTTCTTTTACGGTACAGGAAGGAGAATTGTTTGCTTTTCTTGGGGAAAACGGAGCAGGAAAATCGACAACAATTAATATTTTATGTACAATTTTAAAAAAGAATGAAGGAAATATATCAATACTTGGACATGAATTAGGTAAGGAAGATGATGAGATAAGAAATCAGCTTGGTATAGTATTTCAGAATTCTGTTTTAGACGGAAAGCTTTCCGTAAAACAAAATTTATATACAAGAGGAGCGTATTATGGTCTGTCAAAGCAGGAGATGGACAAAAGACTGGAACAGTTTTCAGATGCATTTGAATTAAATGAAATTTTAAATAAAAAATATGAAAAGCTTTCCGGAGGTCAAAGAAGAAGAGTTGACATAATGAGAGCTCTTATTAATAATCCCAAAATATTATTTTTAGATGAGCCGACAACAGGTCTTGATCCAAAATCAAGAAAACTTGTATGGGATTATATAGATTATCTCAGAAGAAAGAAAAAAATGACAATATTCCTCACGACACACTATATGGAGGAAACAAAAGATGCAGATAGAGTTGTAATACTTGACAAAGGTCAGATTATTGAAACCGGAACACCTGGTGAGCTAAAGAGCAGGCATGCATCCTCAAGACTTGTATGGTATACAAATTGCTCAAAAGAAAATGAGGAAATAATCAAGGCATACAAATATACATATGATGCTGATCATTACAATGTTTATTTTAGGGATTCAATAACTGATTTTGTATATGAAAATAAAGATAAAATTACAGATTATGAGATTTTAAAGGGAAGCATGGATGATGTATTTTTAAAGCTTACCGGAAAGGAGTTAAAATAATGAGAGGATTTATAGGATTAACAAAAAGAAATTTACTTATATATTTCAAAGACATACAGTCAGTTATTTTTTCACTTTTGACTTCAATAATTGTTTTTATGCTTTATATGCTTTTTTTGAAGTCATCTTTTATTGATGCAATAGAAGGAGGTTTGAAAGGGCTTGAGAGCTTTGTTGATTCTTCAAGTGTTGAAATGCTTGCAAACGGAATATTGCTAACCGGTATAATCGGTTCTGCAATGGTTACCGTACCTTTTAATTGCCTGCAGACTATTATCAGGGACAGAGAAAACAAAATTGATTATGATATATCAGCAACACCTATAAAAAGATGGCAGATTATTTTTTCTTATTTTCTGTCTTCAACAATATCATCTGTAATTATGACTTCAATTATTCTTACAGTTGGATTGGCAACAATATCATCACAGGGTGATATTCATATGTCGGTATCATATATTTTAATGGCATATGCAATGAATGTAATCGGTTCGATATCATCTACATCATTTTTTATGATAATAATGATGTTTTTTAAAACCTCTTCAGCCAGTGGTGCATTTTTCGGTATTTTATCTGCGGCTTCAGGTTTTGTAATAGGTGCATACGTTCCGATATCACAGTTTTCAGACGGTATACAGACATTTTGCAATATTTTTCCTGCTAGCGGAGTGACAATACTATTTAGAAATCTTTTGTTAAACGGAATACTTGACGATATGAATAATTCTATCGGCGGAGTGGACAATGGAGCTTTTGTGGATTCTATGAAAGAAGCTTTTGGATTTACATCGATGCTTTTTGGCAATGAATTAAGTCACATGGAAACACTTCTTTATATTGGAGTTGCAGCGGTCATTTGTGTAGCTCTCATGATTGTTATATATAGTAAGACATACAAAAGAAGTTAATTTTTAAAATGAGAAAATGCTTTTCTAATTAATAATACAGTTTAGAAAAAATAATTATTCATGAAAATAAGTTGATTATTCTTTGATATTGTGCTACACCAATATTTGTATAATATATAAAGAAAAAAACATGATAGTGAATGTATATTAAGACAAACAAAAATGCACTATGAAAAATTGATAAAATGAGGCTTAATTATGAATAATTCAACATATAAAAAAGGTGTTATGTACATAATAATGTCGGCATTTTTCTTTGCACTGATGAATCTTTTTATCAGGCTGACAGGTGATGTGCCGACATTACAGAAATGTTTTTTCAGAAATTTCTTTGCATTGATTATTGCTGTAATTTCATTATGGAAAACAAAAACAAAATTTATAATTGGAAAAGGTAATACAATTTATCTTGTGATTAGATCTCTTGCAGGTGCGCTTGGGATGGTTTGTAATTTTTATGCTATTGACCATATGGCTATATCGGATGCATCGATGTTAAATAAGCTTTCACCATTCTTTGCACTTATTTTTTCAATATTTGTCCTTAAAGAAAAAGCAAATATTTATGAATGGCTGGCGGTTGCATGTGCATTTTCAGGGGCATTGTTTGTTATCAAGCCATCATTTAATATGGAGGTAATTCCGGCATTTGCCGGAGCACTGGGCGGACTTGGAGCAGGACTAGCCTATGCATTTGTTCGAAAGCTCGGTACAAGAGGAGAAAACAGTATGATTGTTGTCGCATTTTTCTCGGGATTTACGACACTCATGCTATTGCCGAACCTGATATTAAATTTTTGTCCTATGACAGCAAAACAATGGATATTGCTTTGCTTTACAGGTTTTGCTGCGGCAGGAGGACAGATTTGCATAACCAATGCTTATGCAAATGCTCCGGCAAAGGAGATATCTGTTTATGATTTTTCGATAGTTATTTTTGCGGCAATATTTGGTTTTATATTCTTAAAACAGGTTCCGGATTATCTGAGTGTTATCGGTTATATAATAATTATTGGAACAGCAATTATAAAATGGTATTTTACTGTAATTAAACCTGCAAATAAAGAAAAGAAAAAATTGGAAAATAAAGAGTCAGCTGAGTAATGTCAGTTGACTTTTTTTGTTTTATTATATATGATTGTTTTATGTTGATAAATCTATTATCAATAGCATGTCGTACTGACTCATAAGGGTATGTCCCGAGTGGAAAGGCGATGGATAATATGCTTTTAAACAGGTAATCCATGTCTTTTTGTCATGGATTAATTTTGTTTTAGGAAGGTGGCGCAATGGATACACGTATTGCAGTAGTAAGTATTATTGTTTACGACAAAGAATCAGTCGCTCAGATTAACGATATTTTACATGAATATAATAATTATATTATAGGGCGTATGGGGATTCCGTATGCTGCAAAAAATGTGTCTGTTATAAGCGTTGTTATGGATGCTCCAACGCGGGTCACAAGTGCATTATCAGGGAAG
>CALZHV010000175.1 GCA_945787485.1 uncultured Lachnospiraceae bacterium | reverse complement strand
TGATTTCAACAGTATTAACAAGCTCTGCCGAATTATCATATACAAGGTTTCCTTCGTAATCACATACTTTATCAATAAGAGTTAAATCATAACATTTTCCGCTGTTTGCCACTGTAGTTATATATCTTGCAAGCTGAATAGGTGCATATAAATTTTTACCTTGTCCTATTGCACTTCTAACTGCATCGTTATCAGAAACGGTAGGCTCGGTTTCCGGCACTTCAACACCTGATTTCTGTGAAAGGCCAAACATCTCGGCATATTTTGCAAGTCTTTCTATACCATAGCTGTCACTATATGTTCCGTCTTCCTTGAAACATAAGCTGTATCCTGTTTGATAATAGAAAACATTACATGATTTCTGTATGGCACCTTCAACCTCCAAGCCGCCATGACTGCTTGGATATGCCCAACATTTCGGCGAAGGTGTTATTTTATCAAATTCACCTGTACAATTAATGTATGTTCCTTGATCGATAACTCCTTCCGTCAGTCCGCAAACAGATGATAAAAGCTTATATGTTGAACCAGGCGCAGTCTTTTGCAAACAAGCTCTGTTGTACATCGGCATAGTTTTATCTTCCATCAGCTTATTATAATATTCTGAATTAATTTCATTTGTTAAATAATTATTATCGTAGCTTGGGTAACTTACCATAGCCTTAACATCGCCTGTTTTTACGTCTGTAACAACAATTGCACCTGAACAAGGCGCAAGCGCAAGCATTGCCGGTGTAATATCCAGGTTTTCAATCTTTTTAAGCATAAACTCATATGAGCCATAATTGCCATTTTTGTATTGCTCATATTCAACGTCATTTTCTTTATTCAATACACCCTGAATATAAAGCAAATCAATAATATTTCCAGCCGGGATTTTCCCTGATTTTACCATAACCTTTGTAACAAGTTTGTCGAAATCAGTATCTTCCGTCAAATAATTAATTATATATTCACATAAAAGTGTATATATTTCATCATTGTCATAATATGCACTGTCTGCATCAAATGAACTTATATCTATTGCTTCAATGCTTATAGCATATTTTAAATATTGTTCTAAAGACGAATTATTATTTGTATAAGAAATAAATTCAGGATTTTCGGCATCAATAAGTGATGTATCAAATATCCCCTCACTTCTAAGTGCCTCACAAATATATTCCATATAATCCTGATACTCACTGCTAAGATTTGACAACACTGTTTTATCTACAAGCAAAATGTTCTTTATCCGGTCTAATACCTCCTGCTTTTTAGTCGTAAAATCAGAATATATACCTTTTTCTAAGTCTGTTGCATCCTCACTTGCCATTTTATCTATAGACAAATAATTGTTATCAAACAATCCAAAATAAACATCCGTAATTGGAATTGCCATGTTTTCACCTTCTTCTACATATGCAACAGGTGAAATATTATTTAATAGGATTGAAGCAATCTCTTTTTCAAGTGTATCGTAGCAATATTTCTGAAGATCTGCATCTATTGTCAGATAAATGTCATTTCCTGCTTTTGCAGGTTCAGTGCTTACTGTTTCAATAATTTTCCCAAGATTATCAACATACATGACTTCTTTACCGGAAACACCTCTTAATTCACTTTCGCAATATTGCTCAATGCCGGTCTTTCCAACCATTTCATCGCCATTATACTGATTATCTTCATCAAGATTTTCATTGTACTCTTCTAACTCTTCATTTGAAATGGCTCCAATGTATCCGATTATATGTGCGAAATATTTACTGTCATTATATTTTCTAAGGGCTTTAACCTTTACTTCCATTCCCATTAAACTGTCAGCATTTTCTGTAATTGCCGCATTACTTTCTTCACTTATATCGTAGGCAATAGTTACCGGTACATATTGCTGAAATCTGTTTAACCAAAGCTTGTACCTGCATGACAAAATTTTAATCTTTTCTTCTTTTGAATACTCATCAGAAAGCTCAAATCTGTCCTCCGAACATAAATATTCGATAATATCATTAGCATCAGCATTTTTTTGTTCATCGGAAAGCTTTTCGTAATCGGATTCCGCATAAACATTTTTAAGCATTGTTTTTATCTGCGCATCTTTTATCTTAAATCGGTATTCACCCTTTTCATCCAATTCTATCGGAAAATCTACATATAGTTCATCGCCATATGATTCCAAAATATTGATTGTATCATACACAATTTTATTTTTCAGTTCATTTTCACCCATACCCTTTTCTTCTGCAATGCTTGCCAGATTAGGGTCATTACTGAAAACAACAGAATATGAAAGTTCGTTATAAGCAATAAGTTTGCCGTTTGAGTCATATATATTTCCGCGTACAGGTTCAATATTGAGTGTTTTTTCAGATTTGTATATAAAATTATCCATATGCTCCTGTCCTTCAACAATCTGAAGAACAAACAGTCGTCTAACCAAAATAGAAAACAAAAGGATAATTACAACTGTAACAGGAAACAATCTGTGTTTCGTATATTCAAAAACCATTTCAAAAAATGATCTGAGCATATCTTTTATCATTTCTCACTCACACCTTCTTCCTTTTTCTTAAGGTGCCTGTTGATAGATACATAAAGCTTATAAATAATTATAGTTAGCAATGTAGTAACTAACATTTCCGGCATAATAATTCTGTAAAAATATGAAAAGAAACCTATTCTGTTATTCAAAAGGAAATAGAAAATGTAAATGATGAAATTAAATGCAAAATCATCTGCGAGAATAACAATGATAGGTAATAAAACATCTTCAACTATATATTTTCTATGAAAATATCCGTTTATATATCCTACAAACATATATATAAGCATAAAAGGTCCTAAAATATTTGAGAAAAAAACATCAGTTAAAAAACCACAGAAAAAGCCTACCAGCAGACCTTCTTTTCGTCCTCTCATAAGACCAAAAGACATAGTCAGAATAAGCATCAAATTAGGTGTTATCGAATTTAAATTATGGAAACCAAACAAAGTTGTCTGTAAACAAAAATTTACAATAATTAATATTGCAAGTGTTATAACACGTCTCATTTATTGTTCCTCATATATTTCAAGAATTATTTATCTTCCTGAATAATAGTTTTCTTCTTCTCATTTATTATCAATACCTGTGATATATTATCAAAATCCACGGCAGGCGTAATATAAGCTGTAACAGTAAGATTGTTACTGTCCAATGATATTTCTTTAATATATCCAACTGTAATTCCCGGAAGGAATCTGTCTGATATCTGAGATGTTACAATTTTATCTCCAACTGCAATAGCAGCATCTTTATCAATGTTTTTTGCTATAAGATAACCATTTTGATACAAGCTCAGATTACCGTCAACAGTACATAATGCATTTGACGGAAGTACCTTTGCACTAACCTTTGAATTATCGTCAATTATAGCTCTTACCTTTGAATAATCGTCATATGATTCAAGCACTATTCCACAAAGACCATCCTGGCACAGTATATTTGCTCCCTCAAACACACCATCCTCAGTACCTTTATCAATATAAAAAGTCGAAAACCATGAAGTTGTATCTTTGGCAAAAACATTGGCAGCAGTTTTTTCGTAATCTTCATATATTTCATCAATTTCATATAATTTCTGAAGATTTGCAAGCTCTGTAATCTGATTCTGATACATTGTAGCCTCGCTCTTTGCTTTAGCCAATTCTTCCTTTAGCTGTTCATTTTCAATGGTAAGCTCTTCTATTTTCTTTAAATTTTTCACTTTACTGTCAGTCCATGTTCCTATTTTATCAAGACCTTGTGAAATAGGTGCTACGACAAACTGTGTATACTTTTTAATAACAACAACCTTTGAAGATGCAAAATAAGACACTACTATCAAAAGCATACATACAAATGTTAATGCCAATAATAAATATTTAGGATTTATATCTTTTTTTGAATCAAATCTCATTTATTATTCCTCTTTCTCGCATGCTTACAAACTTATTATTCCCAACTATTATATGATCTGACAAGTTTATATCTAACATGTTTCCGGCATTTTGAATTTTTTTTGTGATTTTTATATCCGCCATGCTGGGCTCCGGATTACCCGACGGATGATTATGAACAAGTATAATATTCACTGCACTGTATTTTAAAGCTTCAATAAATACTTCTCTTGGAGATAACAAAGCCTGGTTTACGGTTCCCTCACTTATTTCAATCTCTTTAATAAGCTCGTGTGAAGAGGAAAGCATAAGCAAATATGTCTTTTCCTTTGTCAGAAATTTACATTTTTGTATATAATACTCTCCAATTGTGACAGGATTGTTAAAAATAACTCTTTTTTCTGTTATTCGAGAATTCATTCTGTGTGAAAGCTCCGCAATAGCTAACAGCATTGTTGCTTTTGTATCACCAATGCCGTTTATTGATACAAGTTCTTCCCTTGTAAGATAATTAAGACCTGTAATCCCCTTATGTAACGGATGAAGATTAAGAACAATATTTGCCAAATCAATCGAGCTTTGAGTTTTTGTCCCGCTTCTTAATATTATTGCGAGAAGCTCCGAGTCAGATAATACTTTTACACCATACATCTTTGCTTTTTCGTAT
>CALZHV010000174.1 GCA_945787485.1 uncultured Lachnospiraceae bacterium | reverse complement strand
TCTTTTAAAATTTTTGCCGCCCCAAGAAGCATTGCAGTATGCATATCATGTCCGCATGCATGCATACATCCGTTTTCAGATGGAAAATCAACATCTGCCTGTTCTTTTATCGGCAAAGCATCCATATCACTTCTAAGAAGAAATACCTTGCCTTCCTTTTTCCCACCTGCCATGGCAATCAATCCTGCCCTTCCACATTCAATCGGTTCATAACCCATTGTTATCAATTGTTTTTTTACATATGCTTTCGTTTCCTCTAAGTCAAAGCCTGTTTCGGCATGAGTATGAAGATAACGTCTGTCTGCAACAATAGCTTCCTGAAGCGACATAGCTTCCTGAAGAAAACCTTCAGCACGCATTTTTCATTCCTCCATTTCACATATAAATGTTGATTATTTCGTCTCATAATGAATCTTTTATTTTGTCATATCATCATAATATTCGATTGTATCCATGCTTTCTAAACTCACCGGATATCTCAATGTATCATGGAAATGGCTGTCCACATTGATTATCTCATCCGTTGAAATATTAAAGAAATTCCAATATTCATTTCCTTCATCCCACAAGCTGTCACAATGATAGTATTTGCCATCAAGTTCTATAATATTCCATGTATGAGTATCGCTTGAACAAAGACCGGCGTTAATTCCGGCATGACAGGCTAAAAGTGCAAAGGCCTCAGCATAATTTCCGCACACTCCCTTATTCTCCATAATAGCCCTATAACCAAATGCACTTTCCGAAAACGATTCTTCAACGTACTCTGTGTTATCAATAATATATTTGTATATAGCAACCTCTTTTTGAAGATCGGTCATTGAATCATCAGTTATTTCAGCTACTATTTCCTTTGCTCTGTTTTCAAGCTCAAGACAGACATCATAATTAAAAGTACCGTTATTAATTGCATTGATAATTGGAGCATTTGCAGGAATCTGTCCGTAGTCCAATATACAATTTGAACTAATACAAAGTGTTTGTAACGGTTCATAATCTGCTATAGGCATAAGGTATTTAACCCTGCATGATGATACGTCAAGCATTTCCAAATTAGGAATTTTGTTAACCGGAGATAAATCTTCTATTAAATTTGCACCCAATCTTAGTTCTTTGAGATTTGCAAGCTTGGAGAAATCCGGAATTTCCCTTATATAACACCATGCTATATCAATCATTTCAAGATTTGTAAGCTCCGACAATTCAGAAATGTCAGTGACATAGCCACCGGAAATCATTAATACACGGAGATTTTTTAAATACGAAATACCTTTAAGCGATGTAATCTTATCATCAAATGCTCTTATTTCGTATAAAGATTCCAAATATTCTTTAGACAGATATTCATCCTCTCCCATACCGTTTTCTCTTCTAATTGCGCATGCCAAAGTTGAATCAAGCTCCACCTCGCAATTTGCATCATTTATGTATTGAGGAATATCAGGATAATCATAACCTTCTTCAGTCGTAAAACCCTCACCTGTATCTACATCCGTTGTATCTGTTTCACCTGTACCTGTTTCAGTTGCATCTGCTTCACCTGTATCTGTATCGCTTGTTTCCGATTCAGTCATCAAAGCTTCAGTTACATTTTCATCATTTGTTGCTTTTTTACCTACATTACTGCATGAACAAAGAACAAACGAGAATAATAATATAGATACCAATAATTTTTTTCTCATAACAAATCCTCCCACACATTTATATCATTAATTATAAACTTTTTTTCTAATTTCTCAATGCTGAAATCGTTCTTGAAAACAAAGGATTTGTTTTTAGCATAGGCATGTTGAGCCTGTCGCATACAGCCTCAACTAACTCGTTTAATTCTCTGCCGTCATCAACGGCTATAATTGCGTCCTTAAGCATATTTACAAGCTTATTCATATTTATATTCTTGTTCATATTCTGCTGATTTATGATATCCTGCTATGCCGGTGGTTCTGATTGTGAAATTTTAACGGATTTTACATCCTTTTTTTGCACAGCATCCGCCTGCCGGACATCCAATGCATCTTTTTCCCTTCTTCTTTTCCTTATAAATATAGAATACTGCCACTCCTATTATAATAAGCAAAATTGCTATGACTATCAAATTCTTCATCGTTACTCCTCGCTTAATCTCTTTTATTATTCATATTTTTTCTATGCCGCCTTCTTCAGCTCATATTCAGACTCAAAACGTTTATTTGTTCTGATAATAAGTCCTGCAACAATAAAAGCCATTATTAGTACTGCTATAAGACCCGGAACAAATCCATTTCCGACCGCACCTGTTGTAACAAGTGTTCCAATTTGATATACAAGAAACGCAAGCGCATATCCTGTTCCCAACTGTAATGCAATACCTCCAAACAACCACTTTTTGCTCTGCATTTCAGAATTCATCGCGCCAAGCGCTGCAAAACAAGGAGGTGTAAATAAATTAAACATAAGATAAGCCAGTGCTGCCACTTTAGTAAGTGCCATCGCAGAAGCAACTACATTTCCGTCACCGATAAGAGCGAGCTCTTCTGTATCAATAAAAGCGCTTAAGCCGTAGCATACAGCAAGTGTTCCTACTACATTTTCCTTTGCAATAAATCCTGTAACAGTTGCTGCCGCCAGCTGCCATGCAGCAACACCAACAATCGGTACTAAAACAACTGCAATCGGTGAAGCTATAGAAGCAAGAATAGATGTATTTTCCATTCCCTCTTCAACCACCTGCATATGCCAGTCAAATGACTGCATAATCTGTACAACGGTATTACATACAAGAATGATTGTTCCCGCTTTTATAATATAAGCCTTTCCTCGCGAAAGCATTGAAATCAACGCTCTTTTCAGGCTCGGAAGCTTATATTCAGGTAATTCAATAATGAAAAATGATTTTCTGTATTTATATCCTGTTATGGCTTTCACCAAAAGTGCTCCAAGCAATATTAATGCTATACCGACAAAATACATTAATGGTCCAACCCAAGGTGTGTCAGTGAAAAACGCTCCAACAAACAATGCAATAACAGGAAGCTTTGCGCCACAAGGCATAAACGGCGTAAGCATAGCTGTTGCCCTTCTCTCTCTTTCGTTACGTATTGTACGACACGCCATAATACCCGGAATTGCGCATCCTGTACCTATTACCATAGGAATAACCGATTTCCCCGATAATCCTACCCTCTTAAATATCGGATCCAATACAACCGTAGCTCTTGCCATATATCCGCAATCTTCTAAGAGAGCAATCAGGAAATACATAACCATAACAAGCGGAAGGAATCCCACAACGGCACCAACACCGCCAATTATTCCGTCTACGAGAAGCGCTTGCAGAAATGGATTTGCATCTGCAACAAGCCCCGCTACCCATTCCTGAAATATTTCTATCCCACCAACTAACAAATCCGCAATCCATGTTCCAACTGTAGACTGTGAAATGTAAAACACACCAAACATTACAATTGCAAATATCGGAATTCCGCGCCATGGATTTGTTAAAACTGCATCCAGCTTATCCTGACTATTTCTCTCTTTAGTTAAAACCTTTCGTTTTTCAACAGAAGCGACAATTTCGTTTACGAATAAGAATCGTTTTCTATCCTCAGCTTCCACTTCACTTTTATTGTGTAAGTCAATAGCTGCCTGAACATAAGGAGCCTTCTGCTTAAAGTCCTTTAAAGAAAGCGCCTTTTCAACCACATCTTTTAATCCGCTTTTGTCGGATGATATAGAAACAGTCTTGATTACAGGGCAATTAAGCTTCTCAGACAAAAGCTTCTCATCAATTTGCGTCTCCTTCTTTTCATTGATATCGCTCTTGTTAAGCGCAACAACCACAGGAATGCCAAGCTCCAAAAGCTGTGTAGTAAAGAACAGACTTCTGCTTAAATTTGTTGCGTCAACAATATTGATAATTGCATCCGGCTTTTCATTCTTTACGTATGCACTCGTAATACTTTCTTCAGATGTAAACGGTGACATAGAATAAGCTCCCGGCAAATCCACCGCAATCAAATCTTCCTTTCCATTATAAAATGACTTTTTGATTGGGCTTTCTTTCTTTTCTACTGTAACTCCGGCCCAATTTCCAATCTTTTCATTTTTGCCGGTCAGCGCATTATACATAGTAGTTTTTCCGCTGTTGGGATTACCCGCTAATGCAATTCTCATGATAAATCCTCCTTATATATTTCCATTTTGTAAGTTTTGTGTTAGTTTTAACTAACTTATTTCCTCAAAAAAAGGTGAGAAACTCACCCCTTTTTTCATATTATATTTTATATTGAAATAGCATTTGCTAAATCATTATCCATATTATATCTGGCATCTTTAATAGAAACGACACATCCACCTCTTATATGCGAAATTACAGTAATGGGTTCACCACTATAACATCCAAGTGAAAAAAGAAAAGCTTTTAACTCTTCATCATCAGCCTGAATCCCCTTTACAATATATTCTTCTCCAATATTTGCCTGTGCTAAACACATAAATACCACCACGCCTTTCTGATATAATACCGCCATTGTGTTGATTATTATTGATGTTAATTATTCTGCCGTTAATTTTTTTTGATGTTACTTTTTTTGCTGTTATTTTTCGTGTATCACTTCAAGAAACACGTAAGTT
>CALZHV010000173.1 GCA_945787485.1 uncultured Lachnospiraceae bacterium | reverse complement strand
TATCAATTACTCCGTCAACAACCTTACCACAGCCAAATTCCTCGATAAGCTGACACGCTCTGTTCATCGCTTCCATGGCAAGATTTGGATCAAGGCCCTTTACGAACTTTGCTGACGCATCTGTGCTTAAGCCTATTCTCTTTGATGAAAGTCTTATATTAGTTCCGTCAAAACATGCTGCCTCGAAAAGAAGTGTTTTTATCTCGTCAGTTACCATTGAGTTTTCTCCACCCATGATACCTGCAAGACCTATTTCCTTCTCACCGTCACAAATCATAAGAACATCCTTGTCAAGTGTTCTCTCCTGTCCGTCTAATGTAACGAATTTATCTCCATCCTTTGCTCTTCTTACCACAATCTTGTTACCTGCAATTGTGTCAAGATCATATGCATGCATCGGCTGACCATACTCTTCCATTACATAGTTAGTAATGTCTACGAGATTATTAATTGATCTGATTCCCGATGCTGCAAGTCTTTCTCTCATCCATTTTGGTGAAGGGCCAATCTTAAGATCCGTTACAACTCTGGCAGTATATCTTGGACATAAATCCTTATCTTCTACTTCTACAGTTATATAATCATTTACATTTCCGCCTGAGCCTTTTACATCAACAACAGGTGGAACGAATTTCAGATTAAATGTTGCAGCAACTTCTCTTGCCATACCTATCATTGAAAAACAGTCTACTCTGTTAGACGTTATTTCATACTCAACAACAGCATCGTTTAAACCGAGTGCTTCTATTGCATTGTCTCCCGGCTTAACACCCGAATCCTCTGCAAAAATATAAACCCCGTTTTCAGGTGCTTCAGGATAAAAATCTCTGGATGAACCAAGTTCCTCGATACTACACATCATACCGTTTGATTCTATTCCACGAAGCTTACCTTTCTTAATTTTGATTCCTTCTTCAGGATTAGGAGAACCATCATGGCCTCCTGCAACCTTACCGCCATCCAAAACAACAGGTGTCATATCACCTTCTTTTACATTAGGTGCGCCTGTAACAATCTGTATAGTTTCATTACCAACATTCACCTGACAAACAACAAGCTTATCAGCGTCCGGATGTCTTTAACATACTATCATCATTAGATATTCCAGCTAAAAGACTTTCTATTTTCTCTATTTTACCAACAACGATTTTCTCAAGATTCTTATCTTTTTTCTCATAATTTTCTACATGAGAACCTGATAATGTCATTGCATCAACAAAATCTTTTATTTCAACATCAAGCTCAGGAACATATGCCTTTAGCCATGAAATCGGTGTATTCATTTTTATTACCTCAACTTTCTATCTTTATTGTCTACCCAATTAGAACTGCTGTAAGAATCTTGTATCATTCTCATACAAAAGTCTCATGTCATCTATTTCATATTTAAGAAGTGTAATTCTTTCCAAACCGATACCAAAGGCAAAACCTGAATACTCATTTGGATCAATTCCACACATTGTAAGAACATCAGGATGAACCATACCACATCCAAGAATCTCTATCCAACCGCTTCCCTTACATACACGGCAACCCTTTCCACCGCACTTAAAGCATGTTATGTCAACCTCCGCTGACGGTTCTGTGAATGGGAAATGATGTGGTCTGAATTTGGTCTTTGTATTTTCTCCGAAGAATTCCTTCGCCCACTGATCAAGAGTTCCCTTTAAGTCAGCCATAGTTATGTTTTTATCAATTACAAGTCCTTCTACCTGGTGGAATGAAGGTGAATGTGTTGCATCAACCTCGTCTGAACGGAATACTCTTCCCGGTGAAAGAATTCTTATAGGAAGATTTCCTTTTTCCATGATTCTTGCCTGAACAGGTGATGTTTGTGTACGAAGAAGAATATCCTTTGTAATATAAAATGTGTCCTGCTCGTCCTTTGCAGGATGGTTTGCAGGGATATTCAACAACTCGAAATTGTATTTGTCATATTCAATTTCCGGTCCGTCCACGATTTCGTATCCCATACCGATAAATACTCTTTCCAAATCTTCAAGGGCAATCTGATTTGGATGTCTGTGTCCGTCTATCTTCTTAACACCCGGAAGTGTAACATCGATAGTCTCTCTCTTCATTTTCTCGGCTCTTGCCGCATTATTTATCTCTTTAAGCTTCTTTTCTAATGTTTCTTCAATCGACTGTCTTGCTTCATTTACCATCTGACCTACCTTTGGTCTGTCTTCAGGTGCTACGTCCTTCATACTTTTTAATACTTGTGTAAGTTCACCTTTTTTACCAAGTATTGCAACCTTAATGTCATTTAATACGGTAGCATCTTTTGCTTCTTCGATTTTGGCAAGTGTTGCAGCTTTGATATTTTGTAATTGCTCTTTCATTTTTTACCTCCAATTTTTTTCGTAGGACTTTCCCGTAAAATAAAAAAACTTCATCCCAAAAGGGACGAAGTAATATCCGCGGTACCACCCTGATTCGACTGTTGTCGCTCTTTACATGTGTAACGTACATAAACGTCATGACCTACTATTATTTCAGACATGCGGCTACAGTGTGAAAATGAGATATTTTTCTGATGAATGCAGCTTCCAGCCCATGACTGCATATCTCTGGCATCTCCAAATATCCTTGTTGCACTATCATTGCCTTTATATATTTCAATTGTTCATTCTAACACAACAATTAATTTTTATCAATCCCTGATTCCATTTGATTATCAAGCATCAAAAGCTCTCTGTTTTGTCTCATGGTTTTCTCAAGTAATTCTTGCTGACGAAGCTTTTCTCTTGCTTTTCTTTTAGGGAGGACAACAGCAAGCACATAGATTATACCAAAGCCTATCGCAATTACAACCAGCAAATATATAATTCTTGTTATCTTATGGTTAGGGATCATTCTATAGTATTCCTCGGCACTTTTTCCTGTGATTTCCATTGATTTTTTTGCTGTTGCACTACCATAATCATGACCGGGAAAATCTTGATCAGACTTTAAAAAATAATCATAATGCACTGTTCCATCACCCGGATCATCCCATGTACAGTCAATATTATACCATTCTCCATCAATTTTCACAGAATTCCACATATGATTATCACCAACTTCAATCGTACATGGAATACCAAGCTCTGTCATAATCTCATAAAATGCAAGACCATAGCCATTACATGCAGATGTCCCCTTACAAATAGCTTTATACGCACCACCACTTACATACCGATATTCATTATACAATACGATATAGTCATGTACTGCCTTAACCTTTTCATAATCGCTACCAAGCATGCCATATTTTTTAGCTATCTGCTTTACCCTTTTTTTTGCAAAATATCTTCTGAATAAAGATGGCTTATTAAGCTTCAGCTTAACCCTATAGTCCCCATCTGAGTTTTCCGTATAATAATATGCATATTCATAAAATTCTCCGGCGCTATACATATCCTTTTCCATAGCTGCCATTAGTATTTCTTCATAATCCAAATAATCCGGGTCATCACTTGTAGTAAATCTAATTTTAGTTCTTCCTGTTCTTATCGCCTTGGTTGTAACATCATATATATCGTCCATATTGTCAACACACCCTGGTACAATCATATATGTAGAAAAAAAATAAATAATAAAAACAGTTGCAACAATAGCAAGCTTAATCCATTTTGACCTTGAATTCTTTTTTTTCAAACAACATGCCTCCCCATAATCTTTTAAATATAATATTATTTTATTTCTTTCTATTATTATATTTTATAAACTGCCTCTTTTCACACTGATATTACAGTATTAACATATTCTAATAGCATCAACTACCGCATCTATTATTTCTTCATTTCCGAAATCGACCTCATAAAAAAGCTTTCCCGGATCCGAAATTGTAAGTCTGTATACTTCCTTTGTTTTTAAAAAGATCTTTTTTTCAACTATATTTTTCGACATGAGACTGATAGAATCAAGCTTTATCACCTCGGTCTTTGTCAAATACGAAACTATCATATAATCCTTAGTAACATAAACGTTTGAGTGCTTTAGCTTTAATGCATTTTTCATTTGAGCATTCAAATCTTCTATTATGGCTTCTATCTCACCATACGCTGCTAACTGGTTAGTCTGGGAATTAAATCGCGGATTAAACCATATTACCATCGTGTAGCACAATATAATTACACAAACAATTATTGGCGAGCATATAATCAAATAAAGCATGAATATGAATAAATACGGATAATCCGGTTCGCTAATTACATAGCTGCTGCAATATTGTCTAAGCAGTTCAACATCAAGATTATCCTGATTGGCATATTCATTCATTATGTGTGAGGTTATAATATCATCTTTAATTATTTTTCCCTTCACCTCATAATTTTTCAGAATATCCTCTGGCTCAGTTGTATTTACAAGCATAAGGACAAGGCCGTTTGAATCAATATAGTAATAATATGCGGCTTTTATCTTACCATCCACAATATAATCAAAGCCGGTATATCTAAGCTCATTTGCAATGTATTTTATATTCGATGTCTGATTTTCATATAATTCAACCATTCTGGAATTCAGATTCTCTATATTTCCGATTTCAACGCACCTTGTACTGTCTATAACAGGGTAATTACAAAGCATAAAAACGAGTACAAGAAGAACAGCTATAGCAGGAAGTGCTACAGCGCATGTATTTTTTAGCAATAACAGTTCAAATTTATGCTTATTCATCTTGT
>CALZHV010000172.1 GCA_945787485.1 uncultured Lachnospiraceae bacterium | reverse complement strand
TCTAAAAATATGACTCAAGAACAACGCATGCTTGAACATTTTAAAGAACAGGCAGCAACGGAGCGTAAACGTAGTGCGACAAGTGAGCTTTATACAAAGCTGCAATCAGGCGGTACGCTTACAGCAGAGGAGATTGCATATTTAAAAGAGAATGATCCGGAGGCTCTTGCAGATTATGAAAAGGCTCAGGCAGAAAAAAAGGCATATGAGCAGGCTCTAAAAAACTGTAAAACAAAAGAGGATGTAGAAAAACTTAAACTTAATCGTTTGGGGAATTTTGCTGCGCAGGCAAAATCCATTGCCAATAATCCATACATCCCAAAAGAGAAAAAGTTGGAATTGATGCAAAAATTAAATAACGAAGTATGTCTTATCAGAGATGCTCATAATGAGTTTGTTAAGAGCAGAGCATATGAGGAGCTTCCGGAAGAAGCAGAGCTTGCGGAAGAAAATGCAAAAGAAGGTGCAAAAGAAAATGCAAAAGAGAATTTGTCTCAAAATGACAAGCTTGTTGCACAACATATAGAAACTGCGGAAGAAGCTTCAGATGAAAATGTTGAAGATACATCAGAGGTAATAGATGAAATATCAGCGGGAAAGACATTTAAAGAAACGGATAGTTCGGAAAATAAAGATGTATATTCTGATGCTGAACAGGTAATCAAGGATATCGAAAGGTATTTACGCAAAAATAGTATTGCAAAATCAAGCTTTGCAAGGGAGGTGTAATATTATGGCAAGTACATATGGAGTATCTGCATACCAGCAGACAAGCGGAACATGGAATACAAAGAAGACAAGCTCAAAAGCTGAAAGCAGCATGGTGGAAAAGACATCATCAGCTTCAAAATCAGAGAGTGTTAAGACAACAGATTTTAAGCCGATTGACACAAAAAGTCCACTTGTTCCTACAGTAAAAAATGGATATGGGACAGTAATAGGAAATGTAGAATTATCAGATGAAGCAAAAGATTATTATGATAAGTTAAAGGTAAAGTTTCATAATATGGATTTTATTCTTGTGAGCAAGGATATGAAATCACAGGTTGCAGCAAATGCAGCTGCATATGGAAACTCTTCAAAGCAGGTTGTTCTCATTGATGATGAAAAGCTTGAGAAAATGGCAACAGATGAGTCGTTCAGAAAAAAGTATGAGGGAATTATTGCTATGAGCCAGCTTAAGCTTCAGGAGGCAAAGAATTCTTTATCAAGCAGTGGCGCCGCTGTAAAGAATTTTGGTATGTCAGTAGATTCAAATGGAAAGACATCGTTCTTTGCAACAGTGGAAAAAGCTACAGAGAAGAAAGCTGCAGAAAAGAAATCAGCGGAAAAGAAAGCGGCAAAAGCAAAGGAAAAGAAACATGCCGAAAAGAAGGCTGTGGAGAAAAAAGCTACGGAAAAAGCTGCAGAGAAGAAGGCAGAAGAAACAGATAGCGAAGTAGCAAATGAGCCAATTGATGATAAAGAATATGTGGAAATAAAGGCTGATTCAATGGAGGAGCTTATAAATAAAGTTTCCCGTTATGCATATGATTATTCATCAAACAATGTGCTTACAGATAGTGAAAAACAGGTGGGACAGAGATTTGATTTCAGAGGGTAATATCATTTATTTGAGGGTATAAGCTATGGGAATGAATATTTTAAGTTTAGATGCCAGCAAGCAAGGTGGTCGAACATAAAACAATTGAATTCTAAACCCCATTATAGTATAATCTAATATACTGTTTTGGGGTTTTTGTTGTATGCCCCATACGAAGTCAGGTTAATACAATTATCAAAGGAGAAATATAAATCATGAAGCTCGGCATAGTGGGACTTCCGAACGTAGGAAAAAGTACTTTATTTAATTCATTGACAAAAGCAGGAGCGGAAAGTGCAAATTATCCGTTTTGTACTATTGACCCGAATGTTGGAATAGTACCTGTACCTGATAAGAGATTAGATGAACTTACAAAAATGTATAATTCAGCCAAGACAACACCTGCTGTTATTGAATTTGTTGATATCGCAGGTCTGGTAAAGGGTGCTTCAAAGGGTGAAGGACTTGGAAATCAATTTTTATCAAATATCAGAGAAACGGATGCGATTGTACACGTTGTAAGATGCTTTGAGGACTCAAATGTAATACATGTAGATGGCTCGGTTGATCCGATAAGAGATATTGAGACGATAAATTTTGAGCTTATATTTGCAGATATTGAGGTCCTTGATAGGAGAATTGCCAAAAATACAAGAGCAGCTAACAATAACAAATTAGTTGCAAAAGAGCTTGAATTAGAGAAGAAAATGAAAACACATCTTGAGTCGGGAAAGCTTGCCATATCATATGAAACAGATGACGAAGATGAGATTAAGTGGCTTAAGGAGTATAACCTTCTTACGGGTAAGCCTGTTATATTTGCGGCAAATGTTTCTGAAGACGACCTTGCTGATGATGGTGCTTCAAATGAATATGTAAACAAGGTCAAAGAATATGCGAAGGAATTTGGCAGTGAAGTATTTGCTGTTTGCGCACAGATTGAACAGGAAATATCTGAGCTTGATGATGATGAAAAGATGATGTTCTTAGAAGAGCTTGGAGTAAATGAGTCAGGTCTTGATAAGCTTATAAAGGCAAGCTACTCTTTGCTTGGACTTATAAGTTATCTTACATCGGGAGAAGATGAAACCCGTGCATGGACAATAACAAAGGGAACAAAAGCGCCACAGGCAGCAGGTAAGATTCATACTGATTTTGAAAGAGGATTTATCAAAGCAGAGGTTGTTGCTTATGACGATTTAATGAGCTGTGGTTCAATGCTTCAAGCAAAGGAAAAAGGCCTGGTAAGACAGGAAGGTAAGGAATACGTTGTAAAGGATGGAGATGTTATTCTCTTTAAATTCAATGTTTAATTTGGATTTTGGAAAGAATAACAAAGCTTGTATTTAAGGAAAGGACAAAAATTGATATGTATGATATAAGATTTCCCAATCTTGGACTTACATTAAGCAATATAAAAGACGGTATTACAATATTCGGCTTTGAGATTAAATTTTATGGAATAATCATAGCTCTTGGTTTTTTGATAGCATATTTGGTTGTTACAAAGGAAGCAAAGAGAACCGGGCAAAATCCTGAAATATATCTTGATTTTGTTTTGTGTCTGATTATCCCTGCTATTGTGGGAGCACGATTATATTATGTATTGTTTGAGTGGGATGAGTATATCCAAAAGGGAAAAGGAATCGGACAGACTATACTTGATATTATCAATATCAGAAACGGTGGTCTTGCAATTTACGGTGGTGTTATTGCCGGTGTCATAACAGCGATAATATTCTGCAGGAAAAAGAATATTAGCTTCCGTGTGTTGGCTGATACGTGTGTGATGGGTCTTCTTATCGGACAGATAATGGGAAGATGGGGAAACTTCTTTAACAGAGAAGCATTTGGCGAATATACGGATTCACTTTTTGCTATGTGCATTCCGACAGATTATTTTGTCGAAAAGGGTACTTTGACAGGTCTGGTTAATGCCGGTGTGATTACCGAAACTATGGCAAATAACGTAGTTGTCTATGATACAATGAACTGGATAAGCGTTCATCCTACATTCTTATATGAGTCGTTATGGAATTTGTGTCTGCTCATATTTATAATAGTATATAGAAAACATAAAAAATTTGATGGAGAACTTGGTCTCCTTTATCTTTGGGGATACGGTTTAGGAAGAGTATGGATTGAAGGTCTTAGGTCGGATTCTCTTATTATACCGGGACTTAATATGAAGGTATCCCAGCTTTTGGCTGCGTTATGCGTGCTTGGAGCATCTGTTGTAATTGTCTGGATGCGTTTAAAGTCGTCGAAAAGCGCAGTGGAGGAAAAAGAATAGTAAGAAAACACTAAAAAACATAATTTTTGTTAAAATGCACAAAAACCGAACATGTATTTTGTTAATATTTTAACGCTTTTGAAGAAAATAATTGCGATTTTGTATTGCAATTATTTTTTTTATGGTCTAAAATAAGTGAAGTGGATACAAAATGGTTGTAAAGTAGTAGCAAAGTAGGTGCAAATGTGGAGCGGTGTAAAGCATTTGTGAAGTAATGTTTATGACGGAGAGAATTATTTAATGGACAATCAGATAACAAACTTTGAAGATGCCCTTGAAAAAGAAATGATGGGCAGCTCAGAGCACACATTAGATAACAAGTTCAGATTGATAATTCCATCAAGATTAAGGAAAGGTCTTGGTGAAAAATTTGTCATGTGCAGAGGCATGGATAATAACATAGATGTTTATCCTGCTGCAGAATGGGCCAAGCTTTGTGAAAAACTTAATGCTCTGCCAAAGAGCAATAAAGCTGCAAGACAGTATGCAAGCTTCTTTACATCAAGTGGAGATCTCTGCCAGATAGATTCTCAAAACAGAGTTGTAATCAATGCGGCTTTAAGAGAATGGGCAGGAATTGACAATAAAGTATGTTTTGTTGGTAAGGGTGCAACTGCTCAGATATGGAGCGTTGACAGATGGAATGAATACAATGATTACGATGAGTCAATTGATATCAATGCACTTGCTGATGAAATGTATACAAACTTTGGATTTTAGGAGAAACGCAATATGGAATTTAAGCATATTTCCGTTTTACTAGATGAAACAATAGAAAGTCTTAATATCAAGCCTGACGGCATATAC
>CALZHV010000171.1 GCA_945787485.1 uncultured Lachnospiraceae bacterium | reverse complement strand
TAATGTTAAACTGATTTTAATAACATTATATGGATTTTTTTTGAAATGAGGGCTTGCTATGGATCAGATGGAAGAAAAGAGTTACGACGAATTTAATTTGAATTTCAAAATTGAAGATGGTGTTAATGTTAATACGGATGAACTCACATATTATAATTATGAGTTTGTTGGGAATAAAGTAACATGTGAGGTTGGCTTTGTAGATGGTGTGAATGTATTAAGCTATAACATACCGGCTACGTTACCGCTCAGCCAGTTTCTTAGAAAACAGCTTTATAAGGGAGAGTTCCTTGCTATTATTTCTAATATTTTAAATCAGCTAATTTATTTTGAAGAAAATGGCATGCCTATTAAGAAAGCTTTATTAAATACAAAGTATATGTATATAGAGCTTTCAACTCTCGATATTCAGCTAATCTATATGCCGGTTGAAAAGGATTTTGCCGATTGTAATATTTGTGAATTTATTCAGCTTTTTATAAGTAAGGTCAGATTTGCAGATATGCAATGCGTTGAATGTGTTGATACAATACTTAAATATTTAGATAGCAGAATGATGTTCCAGCTTTCAGAATTTTATCAATTTATCTTGCAGCTTGAAACAGCAAATATTATGGATGATACAATTGACAGCAGTGATACGGATACTACGGTATTAACACAGATGCAATACAAAAATATTGTTCCTTATCTTGTCAGAGTAAGAACAAACGAACTTGTTCCGATAGAAAAAGCTGTGTTTGAAGTCGGAAAATCTGTAGAATGTGACTTCAGGATACTTGATAATAAGAAGATAAGCAGAAGACACTGCACATTTAAAGTGAGCAATGGTGAATGTTATATAAGAGATAATAATTCAACCAATCATACATATTTAAACGGAAAACTGATTCAGCCGGGTTTTGATGTAATGTTAAATAATGACGATTACATTAGAATGGCAGACGAAGAGTTTAAATATTGGGTTAGATAAACATATTTTACCATATTAAAATTGAATAATAATATCCACAATTGTAAATCCTTTACAGTATAAGATACTGTAGGAGGAACAGAAAATGGCACTTAACAAGGTTATGATATGTGGTGTTAATACAGCAAAGCTTCCTTTACTTTCCGACGAAGAAAAGGAAGCTTTGTTTGTTCGTATCGGGAACGGAGATATGGAGGCACGTGAATTATTTATAAAAGGTAATTTGAGGCTGGTATTAAGTGTGATTCAACGTTTTTACAATGTGGGAAGAGAAAATGCGGATGACTTGTTTCAGGTTGGATGTATCGGGCTTATTAAGGCGATTGATAATTTTGATACAACACTGAATGTTAAATTCAGCACTTATGCAGTTCCTATGATTTTAGGAGAGTGCAGAAGATATATACGTGATAATAATTCAATACGAGTATCAAGGTCAATGAGAGACATTGCATACAAAGCAATCTATGCAAAGGAGATGCTTGTAAAAAAACTTGACAGAGAACCGACAGTTGAAGAAATATCAAACGAGATAGATATTTCTGAGGATATGATTGTGGCAGCCCTTGATGCCATTGCAACTCCTATGTCATTAAATGAACCTGTATACCAGGATGGACAGGATGTACTGTATCTGATGGATCAGATAAGTGATAAAAAAAACAGAGAAGATAACTGGATAGAAAATTTATCATTGTCAGAAGCCGTAAAGAAACTTGATGAAAGAGAACATGACATAATAAGATTAAGATTTTTTGAAGGAAAAACCCAGACAGAGGTTGCTGAAGAAATCTCAATTTCCCAGGCACAGGTAAGCAGACTCGAAAAGCATGCACTTAAAACGATGAGAAATTATTTGCGATGAAAAATATGGTGGTAATCTGAAAGTAATTTAAGTTCGTTCGTAGAACAAATAAACGAAAAGAACTTAGAATTACTCAGATTACCAAAAGAAGAGCAGGGGGAGTTGCACAAGGAAGTGCAACTCAGGCAAACATTTCTTATCATTAAATATAATAATATATTAATAAATTATATTTGAACAACCTACAAGATGTCACTTGCATCCGCAGGAAGATTATCTTCAAGAATTTCCCCAATGTTAAAATCCTGAAAATCAAGATTCTTTAAAATTTCCACCTCTGTATTGTTAGGCGTAACCTTTTCCTTTAATTTTTCAACCTCTTCCAGAGGAATACCTGCCATAATTGCAACCTCTTCAGGTTCAATATGACCTTTTAACATTTTTTCTGCTAATTCATATTTGGCTTTAGTTGTATTATTCATAACTTAAACCTCCGTATTACTAAATATTATTTAAGAAATTTTCGTTGATTTCTATTGTTTTTTGAATTGCTTCCTTGCCCGGAGCTCCAATAGTATTACGCTTGCTGACACAAGCTTCAAGGCTTATTGCATCATAAATATCTTCTTTAAATACAGGACTTATTGCCTGATATTCTTCCAAAGAAAGCTCCATAAGAGATTTGTCATTATCTATACAGTAAAGTACAAGCTGTCCGATTATACCATGAGCATCTCTGAAAGGAACGCCGTTATTAACAAGATAATCTGCGGCATCAGTAGCATTGGTAAATCCGTTCATTGCACTTTTTTCCATAGCAGGTTTATTAAGCTTCATGGAAGAAATCATACCGGTAAATAATGCAAGACAGCCCTTAACTGTGTCGATTGCATCAAATGTAAGCTCTTTGTCCTCCTGCATATCCTTGTTGTATGCGAGAGGAATACCCTTCATAGTAGTGAGAATTGATGTAAGAGCACCATAGACCCTGCCTGTTTTACCACGTACAAGCTCGGCAATATCCGGGTTTTTCTTCTGAGGCATAATTGAGCTGCCTGTGCTGTAAGCATCATCAAGCTCCACAAATTGATATTCGTTTGAATTCCAAATAATTATTTCTTCTGAAAAACGTGACAGATGCATCATTATTGTTGCAAAGCAGGAGAGTGTTTCAATTACATAGTCTCTGTCAGAAACAGAGTCCATACTGTTTAACGTTGGTCCGTAAAAATCAAGTAATTCAGCAGTCATATTTCTATCAAGCGGATATGTTGTTCCTGCAAGAGCACCGGCACCAAGAGGACAGTAATTCATTCTGTCATAGATATCCAGAGTTCTGTCATAATCACGCTTAAACATTTCCATATAAGCACCTATGTGATGGGCAAATGTGACCGGCTGCGCCTTTTGTAAATGCGTAAAACCGGGCATATATGTTTCTGTGTTTTCCTTCATAAGCTTATGAAGCTCTGTGAGAAGGTTCTTCAATAAATCCTGAACTTCTTCAAGCTCATCACGAACATACAATTTCATATCCAAAGCAACCTGGTCATTTCTTGAACGACCGGTATGAAGTTTTTTGCCAACATCGCCAATTCTGTCTATAAGATTAGCTTCTACAAAGCTGTGAATATCCTCATACTCATCTGTGATGGAAAGAGTACCGTTTTCCACGTCATTTACAATTGTATCTAAGCATGCAATTATCTGTTTTTTTTCTTCGTCTGTTAATATACCTGCTTTTGCAAGCATAGTAACATGTGCTTTACTTCCTCTTATATCCTGATGGAAGAATTTCTGATCAAATGATATAGAAGCATTAAAATTATATACAAGCTTATCGGTTTCTTTTGTGAAACGTCCGCCCCATAACTGTGCCATTTTTGTACCTCACATTCGTTTAATATATAATTCGATATTTTACAACATTATGTAATCTTCTTCAAGATACTTCTTTATTATGCATCTTTAATAAAGTTTTATAAAATGCCTAAACAGACATCTTAAATATGCTTCAACACTTAAAAAATGCAATTTAAAAATTTATAAAAAGGTTGCCATTATAAAATGCATCATTTAAAATGTGAAGATGGGTAAAAAAAGTGAAATCACGGAGGTATAAGCTTATGAATGAATTGCTTACGTTATTAGTGAATACGGGAGATTCGGGAAAACCTATTCTTATAGCAATATGTCTTATAGTGACTATTATATTGACAGTTGTGCTTATTATTACAGGTAAAAATACTAAAGATAATGATAATGAAGACGATGGTAATGATGAGGAATAAGACAAATAATGAAAAATAATAAGAAAATTATTTATCTGTTATTGATATTATCAATTACTTTGGCATGCGGAGCATATTATTATTTTTACTGGGATATAACCACGCTTGTTCACGGAGAAAGAAGCGCACAAAATGTTGTGGAGCTTGTTTCAATAATTGACGGCGATTTGGACGCCGGTGCAGACAGCGGTGTTTTTTATCTTTATAACATGAATGAAGAAGATATAAAAACAATAAATGAAAACATATGTAATTTAAATGGATTTGTAAATCAATATTCCATTCTTCAAAACACAAATAATGTGATGAGAGTCGTATTTTCATATTCTATATCCGATAATTACTATGTATATGAAAAATATAAAAATAATGTTGAAATACCAACTGACAATAAAAAAGCAATAAGGCTATATGAAGAAGTAAGCAGGATAATTGAAAATAACATAAATACTGAGATGACGGACTATGAAAAGGAGCTTGCACTTCATGATTATATTGTTGCGAATTGTCAATATGGTTTTGTCGAAGGTGATGAAGAGCTTGCTTATGAGGCATATGGTGCATTGATTCAAAGGCATGCGGTATGTAACGGTTATGCTGAGGCATTTGCCCTTTTATTAAAATGCGTTGACATAGAAAATAATATTATTACTGGA
>CALZHV010000170.1 GCA_945787485.1 uncultured Lachnospiraceae bacterium | reverse complement strand
ATCTGTCCGATAACATTATTAAGCTTGTGAGAACCCGTATGATTTAAATCTTCTCTTTTTAAATAAATTTTGCATCCGCCCAAATCCTTTGTCATTCTTTCAGCATAATATAATCTGCTTGGTCTTCCTGCATATTCATTAAACATTTCTTCTACTTCTGCAATAAAATCAGGATCGTCTTTATATTTAAAATATGCCTCCTCAAGCTCATTCATTGCATTCATAAGTGTTTCCGGAATATATTGTCCGCCATGTACTCCAAATCGTCCTTTAGACATTTCTTATCCTCCTTACTAACTCTATCATTTTTGTTCTGTCTTTTTTTCCATCTGTCTCAATTCCACTACTTATATCTAATCCATATGGGTTTAAAGACATAGCTTCCTTATAATTAGTAATATCAATTCCGCCTGCCATAAAATACGGCTTGTTGCATATTTTTCCTTTTTTTTCTTTATTTTCGGCAAGCTTAAAAGCATCGTTAATCAATTCCCAATTAAAGCATTCTCCTGTTCCTCCGGGAACACCTTTTCTATATGCATCCAAAAGCAATGCATCAACATCCAAGCCGGCGGCATTTACAATCTGCTGCGGAGAAAAAACTCTCACAGCTTTAAATATTTTTTTATTATTTATTTTGCTCTTTAATAATGAAATATATTTTTCATCTTCATTTCCGTGCAATTGTATAATATCTATTGCATTGCTGTTTGCTATATTCGCAACAACATCAACATTTTCATTTACAAACACACCTACCGCCATGATATCATCCGACAATTTCGTTCTAAAAGTAATTGCCTGCTCAGGTGTAATTTTTCTTCTTGTATCTGCAAATATAAATCCGACATAATCAGGCTTTGCTTCATTAGCAAAATCAATATCACACTCCCGCATCATACCACAAAGCTTTATTTTTGTCGTTCTCAATTTATATCACCCCTTAACCTGTCAAGAATTTCTTTTTTATTATTGCTTCTCATTAATGTTTCCCCAATTAAAACGGCAGATGTACCATTTTCAACCAGATTCTTTATATCATCAGGAGTTTTAATTCCGCTTTCTGATACAAAAACAACATTATCCGGGACAAGTTTTCTAAGCCTTGCCGAATTGTTAATATCAACGGTAAAAGTCCTTAAATCTCTATTATTGACACCAATAATATCTGCATTAATGTTAAGTGCTCTTTTTACTTCATTTTCATCATGAGTTTCAACCAAAACATCTAGTCCGAGATTTTTTGCCAAATCATAATATTCTTTAAGCTGTATATCATCAAGTATTGCGCAAATAAGTAACACCGCACTTGCACCGAGGAGCTTCGCCTCATATATCATATATTCATCTACAACAAAGTCCTTTCTTAAAACAGGAAGACTGACATTCTCGCTTATTTCTTTAAGATACCTGTCATCACCCATAAAATAGTATGGTTCAGTCAAACACGATATTGCAGCGGCTCCTGCCTTTTCATAATCCATCGCAATATCGAGATAAGGAAAATCATCTGCAATTATCCCTTTAGACGGTGATGCTTTTTTCACCTCGCAAATAAAAGATATTCCATCTTTTGAAAGTGCTTCCTTAAATGTAATTTTCCCGCTTTTCTCTGGCATTGATAACGCTTCTTTTTTTATTTTTTCCAAAGATTTTCTGTTTCTTTGTTCTTGTATTCTTTGTATTGTTTTTTGTGCTATTTCATCAAGAATCATTTTTTTCCTCTTTTCATCAGAAATATATTTGACACATATTTTACAACTTAAGGAAATTCTCAAGTATTTTTTTACCATCCGGTGTCATTATTGATTCAGGGTGAAATTGTACTCCATACACAGGATACTCTTTATGCGCAACCGCCATTATTTCGCCACCCTCTGCTGTTCTTGCTATCACTTTTAATTCATTTGAAAACTGATTTTCATCTGCTGCCAGTGAATGATATCTGGCAGCCTTAATTGTCTTATCCTTTAAAAATTGCCGAATCAGTATCAATATCTACCATCGACATTTTGCCATGCATAAGCTTGGAAGCATATCCTACAACACCGCCAAATGCCTGACAGATAGCCTGATGTCCAAGGCAGACACCAAAAACCGGTATTTTATCTCTGAAATAATATGCTGCCTCCTGACACACACCGGCGTCCTCAGGTCGCCCCGGACCTGGGGACAATATTATATGAGAAGGATTTAATTCCTCTATCCGGCTTAAAGTCATTTCATCATTTCTTATCACCCTGATATCCGGATTAATAGTACCTATTAACTGATACAAATTATATGAAAAGCTGTCATAATTATCTATCAACAATATCATATATTATTCCTCCAATCCCTGTG
Organism: uncultured Lachnospiraceae bacterium; assembly: GCA_945787485.1. Lineage (GTDB taxonomy): Bacteria > Bacillota > Clostridia > Lachnospirales > Lachnospiraceae > Coprococcus_C. Next base: position 2,415 of record CALZHV010000170.1, on the reverse strand, counting down.
ATAATTCTATTGCAGACATAACTGCTTTTGATTTATTTATACATTCCTGAAACTCATTTTCAGGTACACTGTCAGCTACAATACCTGCACCTGACCTGATAAATACTTTTCCATTCTTTTTAAATGCAATTCTTATTGCAATACATGTATCAAGATTACCTGTAAAGTCTATATAACCTATAGCTCCTCCGTATATTCCACGCTTATTATTCTCAAGCTCATTTATTATCTCGCAGGCTCTGATTTTAGGTGCACCTGACAATGTTCCTGCAGGCAAAACCGCATCTACAGCATCTATTGCTTTTTTATCATCACGAATCATACCCTTCACCGTTGAACCTATATGCATAACGTGTGAATATCTTTCTATCGACATGTATTCTTCGACTTCCACACTTCCGAATTTACTTATCTTTCCCAAATCGTTTCTTCCAAGGTCAACAAGCATATTATGCTCAGCACATTCTTTTTCATCACTTAGCAAATCCTTTTCAAGTCTTATGTCTTCTTCCTTATTCTTTCCTCTTGGTCTTGTTCCTGCAAGTGGGAATGTATGAAGCTCTCCGTTTTCAAGCTTTACCAACGTTTCAGGTGATGCACCTGCCACCTCAATCTCATCTCCGCTAAAATAAAACATATAAGGTGACGGATTAATTGTTCTTAAAACTCTGTAAGTATCTAACAGACTTCCCTCAAATGTTGCTTCAACTCTGTTTGACAATACAACCTGAAAAATGTCTCCCTCAAATATATAATTCTTAGCTTTTTTAACCATTTCACAATATTGTTCTTTGTCAAATAAATATCTGTATTCTGACGTAACCTTTGCTTTAGTCTCGACAAATTCGTTTCCGTTTTTTATAAGCTCTATTATTAAGTCAATATCTCTTACTGCTCTTTTATAATTTTCTTCGAAATTATCAGTCTTCGCATTAGCTATTATAATCATTTTCTGTTTGATATTATCGAATGCAATTACCTTGTCAAAAAGCATTAAATCAACATCATTAAAGCCTTCCTCATCTTCGGCATCAAGATTTAATTTCTTTTCACTGTATTTTATATAGTCATATGCGAAATATCCAACCAAGCCCCCTGTAAATGATGGCATTCCCTCAATTCTCGGACTTTTGTATCCATTTAGCATCTCCATTATATACTCTCCCGGATGATTTACCATTTCTTCCTTAAGAATATTTCCATTGACATCAGTTACCTTTAACTTTCCGTTCATACAGGTTACACACCTCTTAGGCTGATATCCCAAAAATGTATAGCGACCTGATTTTTCCTGATTTTCGACACTTTCAAGCATATAACAATGCTTGCTTGCATTCTTTAATTTTTTGAGCACCTGAATCGGTGTAATAAAATCCGAATATATTTCCTTTGATATCGGTATAACTTTATAATCTTCTATGTACTTCTTTGCTTCTTCAAATGTTGGCTTCATAATTAATTTCCTTTCCAAATATATTTAAAGAGCTTTTTATTTTCTAAAATACAAAAAGCTATTGCGGACATTAAAAAAGTCCCTGATACAAACATGTATCAAGGACGGATATACTAAATCTCCGCGGTGCCACCTTGCTTCACAGAATAATCTATGCTCTTACAGATACTAACATATCTTTGGCAAATAACGCATGCCTTACGTCATGGAATACTCAGATTATAACTAATCCTTTGACCAAGCCCTCAGTGGTCCATTTGAAATACTGCGTTCTGCCGGGCTCTCATCTACCCCGACTCTCTGTGAGTGCACATATAACGTTATCTCCACCTCAACGGTTTCCTGCATCGCTATAAAATTATCTTAATTATAAAACGACAAATTGATTTGTCAAGAAAAAAATATATTTTTTATTACATAAGTAAAGAAAAGCCATCAGGATTTTCAGTCAAAATCGCATAAAAAACAACTATTTGTGATGAAATTAACTGCTCATATATTTCATTAAGTCTATCGCACAAACAGTCGTTTGTAATATTACTCTTATCCGAACTGTCTTTTTCAAAACTTTCATTTTCGGATATTTCTTTTTCAACATTGTTTTTTTTGTTTTTATCTTTTATGTTATTACTCTTTATGCTTATCATTTTATAAACATCAAATTGCTTTATAAGCTTAAGCATTTTTTCTTTGTTATCAGGATTTTTACAGTCTATCATGACAATATTCTTTATATATCTTCTGTGTAGCCTGCAATATAATTTCTTAAATTCTTTTATCAGCTCATCAATCAACAGTAAATGAATATCCTGAATGATTGTAAGCTCATCCTCTCTGCCATATTTAAGCATCTTTGCATAAATTTTCTCATATGCTTCACCAAACGACAAAACAGCTATTGAACATGTGCTACTGTCAATGTTCTTATCACCCGTTGCTCCGGAACTCATTTTGTAAATTAC
>CALZHV010000169.1 GCA_945787485.1 uncultured Lachnospiraceae bacterium | reverse complement strand
GCAGGTGCTTATTCCCTCTGTTAATTAATGTTATTGAATATTTATCTTTCACCATATAAACAAAACGTTTCCCAAGGAAGTAGCTTCCGCCAAGTACTAATATATTCATATTTACCTCACTATTTTATAAAAATCTTTCACAAGTATACCACATTATTATTTTCATGTATATTTAGTCAGTAATTTCTGCTTATAAGAACAAAATATTTTTAATATTTATTACAATAAAAAAGCAACGGGATTTTATATTGAAAATATCTCGTTGCTTACTTCCTTGGATATTCCTTTTTCAAATTACTGGCTCCGGATATATAATCCATTGAAACATTATAGAACCTGGCCAAAATCAAAAGATTGTCAATTGGAATTCTGATTTTACCGCTTTCATAATCTGCGTATGTTCTTTGACCTACATTTAACAGTTCTGCAACCTTCTGTTGTGTCAGGAAATGGTCTTCCCTTATTTCCCTTATTCTCTCATTATATTTCATAACAATCACCTCTTGCGATGATTATATATTGAAAATTATTATGCCTTGACTTTTAGAGTCATATACTCTAAAATTGTTTATGGGGGATTTTATAAAAATAGAACCACCGGTTTATCCGATGGTTCTATTTTTTGTCTTCCATATTCCAATATTTATTTACCCTTATTACATCCGGTCTTTTTTTGAGATACTCAATTTCAACCATATCTATGCATCCAAACAATTCCGAACCATTCAGATATTTCTCATATCTTTTCCCGTTGGCGAAGTATTCCACTTTCAAATCCGGATATACAACCATTTGTCTATAAGCTCTGTGTGGTTCCATTTCAAGAACAGATACGTCATCTAAAATCTTTGCTGTAGTTTTAACCCAAATATCTTTTCTATATCTCCTGATTATTCTTCTAACAATTCCGATTACCACTAAAACGGCAAATATACCAATCAATGTAAATATAATCAATGAACCATAATCTATATTTGTGTAATGAGAATAACTATCCTTGTGTTCTTGTATGTGTATGCCTTTTTCATCATAACTAACGACGCATCCAGTCATTACAAACATTTCAGGCAATGATAGCATTAACATGGGCAATATTTTTTTATTAATATTTTTCTTCATGGGCATTACTATTACCTTTGCAAAAAATCATTTCCCAATTGAATTTTTTTATTTTATTTAGACCTCAGCTCTTCAATAATCTTTCTTAACTCGTCCAGCTGTGCATCCTTCTCGTCCAGCTGTGCATCCTTCTCGTCCAGCAATTTCTTCTGTGCCTCTATCTGTGCCTTCTGCTCATCTACTATAAAATTTATTGAATTGTAATCTAATTCTGCTATCATCTGAGAATACATATCTATCACTCCTCCAATATTGTTTCTATAGTAAGCTATCTCCTGATATATCTCTTCCAGCCACGGATATACTTTAACCAGATTTTTTGCTTCATCCATGCTTTCTGTCACAAGAAATGCAAGCCAACCCACAAGTCTGTCGTTCTTCTTGTTTTCCGCATCTTCATATATTTTATGATATGTAAATTCCTTAAAGATGTCAAGCGCTATTAGATGATATTCCTGTATCAAATCCATTCCCAATTCATATTTAAAATATGGTTTCCCACTATGCAAAAACACTTCCGGATACTCATGAAACTGCTCATTTGTTCTTTCATATATAACTATCGAATACACCTTTCGCATATCCTTATATTTAAAGTTTTTTCCATATTTTGATTTGAGTCTGCTGTATTGTCGGAGTATCAAATCTGATGTATAGCACGCCAAACGCTCACCTGAGAAATCATACGGATTTTTCTGTATTTCCACATCCGCTATTGAACCATCTGCAAGTCGTACCAAAATATCCATTATTATTAATGTTTTTCCTTCAATAAAAAAGCTTTCATTTGGTATTACTTCTACAATCTCCACCTCTTCGCCAATTATACTTGATATCAAATCAGCCAGTCTTTCCTTGTTTTTGCTCGGGTCAAAAATGAATTTAAAAGTAGCATCATACAGCATCGGAAGCGTCTTCTTTCCTGTCATAAAATCTTCAAGCTTTTGTTTCCATTCATCAGGAAATCTGCTGTATAAATATAGTAACGAAGCATCACTTTTTATGAGCGTATTAAATGTATCATTACTATAATTATTTTTGTAAATATTTAATTTTTCATTCTTCAATAAATATAACCTCCTTCTTATGTTTTTTGTATAAATTTACTTTCATGGGATTCATATCAGAAACCTGTGATAGCATTATAAATAAGATGTGTAGCTACTACATCATTGAATGCACTGAACTGTGCTAAAAACATTTTAATACATAAAAAAAGATATGTAAACATTTTTGTCTACATATCCTTGAGCTTTTTTTAGTCAAATTATATTTTTGTAAAAAAGCGCCGTTTTGGCTGTCGCACAGCTTCTCTCGCCGTGCCATTCACGCCCTTCGGGCCGTTCATGTCGGGCTGGCGCCCTATAAAAATGCAATAATAAAGGCTCTTGCAAATATATTTGCAGAGCCTTTATTATCACATTTTTGCACGGCTTGTAGCTTACGCAAAGTACCTCTCAAGTAATCCCTTAAGGGCTTTGCCGTGTCTTGCCTCGTCACGAGCCATCTCGTGTACTGTATCATGGATTGCATCAAGGTTGTTCATCTTAGCACACTTTGCAAGATCAAACTTACCTGCTGTAGCACCAAACTCACAATCTACTCTCCAAGCAAGATTCTTCTTTGTTGAGTCTGTCATATTTACCTCTAATTCTGAACCAAGAAGTTCAGCAAATTTTGCTGCATGTTCAGCTTCTTCATAAGCTGCCTTCTCCCAGTAAAGTGCAATTTCAGGATATCCTTCTCTTGCTGCGACTCTTGCCATGCAAAGGTACATACCAACCTCTGAACACTCACCATTGAAGTTTGCAACTAACTGCTCATAGATATATTTCTTATCTTCTTCACTTATGTCTTTGTTATTCTTTACTGTTGATGCATATACACCAAATTCATGCTCTGCTGCAAGCGTAAGCTCACCCTCAACCTTTTTAAACTTATCAGCACCTGCATGACATACAGGACACTCTGCCGGAGCAGCATCACCTTCATAAACATATCCACAAACACCACATACATACTTAGCCATTATCATTTTCCTCCTATTATTTAAAATATTATTTGCAGGCCTCACATAATCCGAAAAACTGAATCTGATGGGATTCTATCTGTCCTTCAAATCCGTTATTAGCCTCAGCATCAAAGTTAGCATCCGGCATAAAACTCAAATCAACCACATTCTTACATCGTGTACATTGAAAATGACAATGCGGTTTGATTTCTCCATCGAATCTGTCCGGTCCAATACCTGTACTTATTCTCTGGATTTCGCCGAGTTCCGTCAGCAAAGACAGATTTCTATATACAGTTCCAAGACTTATATTGGGATAATCATTCTTAACAGAAAGATAAACCATTTCTGCTGTAGGATGATCATACCTTCCTATCAGACATTCCTTAACTGCCTGCCTTTGTCGACTCTTCTTAATCATAGACACCTCGTAATTAATTATAATCAAAAACAAAATTAGTAATAATTACTGTTATTAATTTAGCACATTAATTTTAATAAGTCAACCCATTTTCTCATTCTTCATTATTATAACACATCACTTGCTATTATTATTCTATTTTAAAAAAATTTTGTATTATTTAAATCTTGATATAATATCCATAATCTGCTCTGAGTCACTCCGGTTATTGTTTGCTACTCCCGTCATTTGACTTGTTTTCCTGATATATTAGAGAAATAAAACAATTCTTCTCCCCATACCGGTGGCATTTTAAGAATGGATTAAATGTTATAATTTCTAAAAAGTGTTTTTTATTTTTATATGTTACACCCAAAATATATTTTCAATACCAACTAACAGCATAAAATATGCAGAAAAAATAAGGATATTACATATTAATATACCTAATATTTTCAGAAAGGTATTTCTGCTGTTACATAACGGCAACTGGCTATGTATATCAAGATAATTGCAATTAAACATAATAAATAATACAAACGAAAGGAATAAAAATATCCTGTTAAACCACAATTCTGATAATGCCGCTCCATCTACAGTTAAGGAAAACGACAGATAAAAAACACAAATGTACCCAAAAAGCGCAATAAACATCTTCCATATGGTAAGTGTTCTAAAACCGGGCAAAAGAAATTTATAATATTTCTTATTTTTGCCACCTGAAGTATGGTTGACATTGTTTAAAATAGCCATTTGCACTTCACTTATTGTTTTGTATCTTGTAGCAGGATCTATCTGGATGCATTTTTTTATTACAGCATCATAACAGCCGGTAGTATTATCAGGCGAATCCAAAAGATTTTTAAACAAAATCCCAATAGAATATATGTCTGTCTGTGGTGTGGATGAGCCAAAGCCATACTGTTCCGGCGCCGCATATCCTGTTGTACCTATTAAAACAGTATCCCGTAAGCTTTCTTCCCTGTAGTATTTAGCAGCATTAAAATCAAGCAACACGACATTATTCCGATTATCAATAATAATATTAGAAGGTTTTATATCCCTATGTATAATAGGGATAGGTGCATTATGCATTTTATCTACAATTTCGCACAGCTGCGAAATATAATTTACAATACTCTCCTTTGTAAGCTTTTTTTCATCAAGAAGCACCTGCAGCGAATTACCTGATATATATTCTTCAATAACAATAAGCTTTTCTTCTTCCTCGCAAAGCTCGATAATATGCGGAGTACCTTCTATCGGATTAGACATAAGATATTCG
>CALZHV010000168.1 GCA_945787485.1 uncultured Lachnospiraceae bacterium | reverse complement strand
TGGGTTTCTGTTCTATTATTTTACAAGCAATGTATTGAGTTTAGCTGCAATCTTTCTTTCGGTATTTCCCGTAGCACTCAAACCATATTCTATGGCTACTCTTTTACACTCTTCTTCATCCATTTGTGATGAAATCACCAAATTAAATCTAGCTCTTGAGGCTCCAACATAGAAAACTAAAGAATCATCTCCAATCAGGTTATCACTACACACATCAACAAGTATTATGGCGTCTGCTTCTAATCCTTTAAACTTTCTGCAAGTAGTGAATTTGAAAGATTTGTCACCGACAGAGTATGTACCATTAGAAACTTTATCTTTTAAAATGCTTCTATCCTCTGTTGAACAAGTTAAAATAACAATATCAGAAATTTTTGATCTTAGTAATTCCTTAATCGATTTATTGATGAACTCTATTTGCTTCTGAAAATCATTGTTTATAAATATCTTTGGAGATTCGCCGGCAATGCATCCAGAAAACATTTTAGGCTTTTTTGATTCTTTCAAAGGACGCATTGAGGTGATTGCTATATTCTCTGTGTTCCTACAATTTCTGTACAAAACTAATTTGCACTCGGCATTTTCTATACTTTTTGGAACATTGTAACCTTGAATTAACTGATTTTTATCATAGAATACATAATATGAACCGTTTATACTTTCTTCTAAAACGATTTCTTCAAGTGTATCCAAAACTCTTGCTTCTTCTATTCTGTTCTGTCCAAAATCTTGACCCTCATCAACAATAATATGTTTATATGGGAAATTTTTATTATAACTCAAATCAAGTAACCTTGTTTCAAGTTCATCAAAGTCGGCATATTCTGAATGACATATCGAACAAGCAAATCCGTCAATTGTATAGTAACTAACATTTTCGTAGTTGTAGTTCTTTTTCAAATGATCGCATAAATATTTGTTGAAGCATAAGAAAAGAACATTATCACCATTGTTCCCGTGCCTTCTTGCTTTTTCAACAGCTATAAGCGTCTTTCCTGTTCCGGCGACTCCACTAATAGCAGCAAATGGTTGTTCCTCTAAAAAATTTAATATGTTTGATTGCTCTTTAAGCATTTTTCCATAAATATTTCTTTTATGGTCTAATTCTACACTCTTTAATGGTAATAACTCAAAAGAAGGACATAGAACAGAATCAATAATTCTATTCGATTCTGCCTCTGTAAGAGATGTTTGAGGCTGTCCTCTAAAATCCAAATCAAATATTTTTTCTATAGTTTTTGACGGATTAGTTAAATCTTCAGAAGATAAAACTATATTTTTATCGCCATCAACCGGCATATTTATTTGATTAATTGATATTGTTGAAATTGAAGGAAACCAAACTGCATGAGTTAATTTGCATTTTTTTAGAAGATTACTCAGTCCAACCTTTTCAAAGTATTTTGATAATTTCCATTTGTTTAAATCAGCTTGCTTAAACGGACCACCATGCTTCATCTCAATGCCACTTTGATAAAACCATGTATCGTTTTGACATTTGACAGCTCCTGCCTTTGCTTCAATACACATAATGCCTTTATGTCTATTAAAAATTACAAAGTCCGTCTCACTTTCATGTATTACATTTCCATCATTAGTAATTATTCTAAAAGAGTGAAAAACATAATATTCATCAGACAATTTCTCTAAAGCATCAAACATTTCGTCTTCACGACTATGCTCAGGAACCTCTAATGGTCTAGAAGGAATCATAATTGCCATAACATTCTCCTTTTACACTGTTATTTTACAAATAAAATCATCAACATCGAAATTATCATCAAGTATATAACAATTCCAATCTGTTTCAAGTGCTTTTTCATAACTATCACGGTTTTCTTGCAGGAATAATAGTGTTTTTGCTTCTTTAAATAGTAGATTGGATTCTATCGTATCATTGCTGGACATTATAGTGATACTGCCACAATAATATGGCTTTTCATAATTTCCGATTTCTGTTTCTTCAATTAGTTTGTCAATAAAAACAGATTCTTCTTGTTTAGAGGTATCATCTCTTAAATATTCCCATATTTGTTCAAATGACATACCAGATTGATTTTGACCATTGTTATCAAATATCGCATTCAAACCGGTTTTTTGTTCTTCCAACAAATCTGATATTATACAACTCCAATTTAACTCTCCATTTTTTAATTCATTAAAAAAGTCAATTGCATATATTCTCTTAAGAATATCGTGTTGTTTTTGATTGTAATAGTTACACAAGCATCCATAACATGCTGTATCCTTTGCATCTCCACCACAAGAACAACTATTTACAATATATTCTGCTGCTGAAAGCATACCCTTAAAACACTTTTCTTTTTTTAATTGTCTAACATAGCCGGCACCACCAGGTGTATTATCAAATAATACAAAGCAATAATTACCGATATTGAAAGTTGAATTTTGATACCAATGTAAACATCCGGATAATTCAGTCCTATCAATGTTTAAATATTTACTCAATCCTTCTAGTAAAGAATAAAGAATAGTCCAAGCCTTATCTATTTCGGTTATATTGGAATCAACAAATTTAATCAGGCAAACATCAGTTTGAAAATCATGTCCAAGAGCTAACGATTCTAATCTTTCGTTAGGACAAGGATAGCCACTTGATTTTTTATGTGTGATTTTTTCTTCTGTCTTTTTTATTCCATTGCTTTTTATTATTTGCCCATATCCACAGGTGTTACAAATATAAAAATCAGAATTGTTAATTACACACAATTTATCCATTTTGCTGCTACCAACATGAATGTTATGGTTACAAACATTATAATTTTTAAATGATATTTTATTAGCGTCACCTATATATGAGATTGCACCTTTATAAGTCCTTTCGGGCTTATTTGTTCCAACTTCTTTAATTTCTTCAGTATCCATCACAAAGCCAAATTTTGGAACAATATATTGCTTATATTTATGTATTGGTAGTGTTGAGCCACATTGAGCACATTTCTTTCTTTGGCTCCAAAAATCCACATTAAGTGTATGACACACATCGCACTCAACAAAATTGTAGCGTGGCCACGAATATCCGTTTAAAACCTTTACATATCTGCTTTTAATGAGTTTTCCGTCTGCAACCACTTCGGACTCCGGAGCATATTCAGATATTGCTGAAAATAAATCTCTGTCTAAGCACAAGTTTTCTAATTCCTCACTTCTGCCAAAAGATTCTAATTCAACAGTATCTACAGGAAATCCGTATTTAGGAATCAAATTGTTTCTCGAAAGAAATTCAATCAATTGCTGTTTTTTAATAGTTTTGATTGAGTTAGCAATATTTACTCTCGAATATAATAATTTCTTATTATCGGGATCAAGCTTGATTTCTTCTTCCAAATCATCTCTCGCTTTATTTAATGTAAGAATATCCTTTTTGTACTTTTCATAAGCAATAACAAAAGCACCAGGATGTTCCATGTCTTCAGAAAACAACTTATCTACCCAGCCGAAATTCTCAATGTCATAAAGTGTTTGTAGTTCCGGAGAAACTACTACGTGATACAAGTACTCTTTTAATTCTATAGGTTTTGATAATAAATATTGTTTGAATCTGTTAAATCCATCTCTGTCAAAGAATTCACTTATGCTGTTACAAAACGCATCATCGTTTTGTTTCCAAAACAAAGCAAAAGCAGAAGCATAAATGTGTCTTAAAACGATTTTTTCATTGTCAACATTAAAAGTCGGAGGATTAACTGTACCCTTTATCATGGTGGTAGGTTCTCTGAAAAATGTTAAATCGTGAGAATTATTTCCGCAAAAAGTAATTGAGTATGCCGCTGAATTTAATGATCTACCTGCACGCCCAGCTCTTTGAGCATAATTAGCAGGAGAAGGAGGCATATTTCGCATAAATACTGTTTCTAACGAACCAACATCTACACCCATCTCAAATGTTGTAGAACAACTCAAAACATTAATTTTTTTATTCTTAAATCCATCTTGATAATCTGATGATTTTTTACTTCCGAGTTGTGCTGTATGCTCTTTTGCAATTAGTTCACTAATTGTAAGATTTCTGTAAATATCGTAGTATGGATCATCAGCTGCATTATCCCTATTAAACTCATGTAAAATTCCCTTACAATTTGTATTAGAACATATATCATTTATCGAATGAGGATATCTACTCTTACATTCGCTACATTCATAAAGTTTGTCTACTGATTTAACTATAATCTTTTCTGAATTTACCAAATATTTAGCAGTTCCGCGTCTTTCACTATAAAGCTTTATAATTTCTCTTATAGTTAATTGGTTCCAAATAGTTTTTAACAGTCTTTTTCTTGTTTCTAAATCCATTTCAGGAAAATACTTCAATAGAATTTTAGTTCTAATATTTTCCTTATTATTTTTTGGAAGCCAACCATCAACATATTTTGATTTTGTTGGTTCGAGAGAAAACCCGGTTGCAAAGCCTGAATAGGTTAACCTTCTTTCATCTTCTCTCAATAATTCAATAGGAATATTTACGCATCCTCTTTTGAAGAATTGATTTATAAACACTCTAAACAAATCTTGAGTTTGTTCGACAGAAAATCCGCGAATGCCATTGGAAAAATCAAGACCATCTATATCAAAATACAAAACGCCTTCATTTTGCAAGGAGTTTCTTGCTTTTTGATTTGTGAGTTCTTTAATAACAGCAACCCATGCTTCTTTTTTTCTCTTGTCCGATTCATATATATTATATTCTGTCATAACCTCTTGCAAATGCTCAACAAATGCAGATAACTTCATTCCTTGCGACAATTCATTTGAATATTTTTTAGAAACTTCGGTCATCATTCTTCTGGTTAATAAATCTCTATATGTGCTCT
>CALZHV010000167.1 GCA_945787485.1 uncultured Lachnospiraceae bacterium | reverse complement strand
ATTTTCATGGCTGCGGTTACAGTTCGAAGATCTTTCGCAACAGGCTGCTGTTGAATAAGAAGATTAAAACAAATACTTTCAATTTTTTTCTGAAGATGATCTATTTTCTCATCACCTTCCATAATTATCCTTGCCTTATTTTCATCTTTTTCAGAAAGCGCTTCAATCGCCATTGAAATAGATTCTACGATATCCTGACCCATTTGAATCATCTCATTATTTAACTCAGATAACTGTTCATCAAACTTACTTCTCATGATAATTTTCCTTTCAATAATTTTTATTATCTCACAAATCATAATCAGCCAAATCTTCCTGTGATATAATCTTCTGTTTTCTTGTCCTTTGGATACGAGAATATCTGTTTTGTTTTTCCAAATTCAACCATTTCACCAACGAGGAAAAATGCTGTATAGTCAGATACTCTGACTGCCTGTTGCATGTTATGTGTTACTACTACAACCGTATATTTTTTCTTAAGCTCTTCCATCAAGTCCTCAATTTTGGTAGTTGAAATCGGATCCAATGCAGAAGTCGGCTCGTCCATCAAAAGGACCTCCGGTTCAACAGCGAGTGCCCTCGCAATACAAATTCGCTGTTGCTGACCACCTGAAAGTCCAAGAGCGGATTTTTTTAATCTGTCTTTTACTTCGTCCCAGATGGCGGCACCTCTCAAACTATCCTCTACGATTGCATCAAGCCTCTTTCTGTCCTTGATTCCATGAACTCTCGGACCATAAGCCACATTATCATAAATACTCATTGGAAACGGATTTGGTTGCTGAAATACCATACCAACTTTTTTTCTTAAAAGCGTAGTATCAATTTCTTTTGCATATATATCATCACCATCAATCATTATTTTTCCTGTAATACTGACACCGTCAACCAAATCATTCATCCTGTTTAAGGTTTTAAGAAATGTCGATTTTCCACATCCTGAAGGTCCAATAAATGCTGTAATTGCATTTTCCTTAATACTCATATTTACATTTTTTAATGCATGATTTGTTCCGTAATAAAGATTTAAATCCTGCACATCTATCTTTGTTTTTTCCATAAAAGCTATTCCTTTCTTGTTACATCAAAGCGTTTCGTAAGAGCTTTAGTACCCAGATTTATGAGAAGTACAATCACTAAAAGTACAACTGCAATTCCAAACGCAGTATCGAAATCACCCTCACTTGTGGCAGATAAATACATCTGGATTGTAAGTGTTCCTCCCGATTGAAATGGTTTATTTAACAAGCCCTCGATGCCCTTAGGAAGCAGTTTTGCACTTCCGGCAGTGAATAGCAGCGCTGCCGACTCTCCTACGATTCTTCCTATGGCAAGTATAGAACCTGTTATTATTCCGGGCATTGCACTTGGAATAAGAATTGTTCTTATCATGTGCCATTTTCCACTTCCAAGACCAATCGCACCATTTCGATATGCTGCAGGAACAGTTTTAAGTGCCTCCTGAGTATTTCTCGTAATCAAAGGAAGTACCATCAAAATAAGAGTTAAAGAACCTGTCAAAAGCGAATAACCCAGTCCTAATTTTTCTCCAAAAAACATCATTCCAAACAAACCAAATATTATAGAAGGTATTCCTGAAAGAGTTTCTGTTGCATACTCAATTGCCGTAACAATTTTACCCGGCTTGGCATATTCGTTCAGATAAATTGCGCTTCCCACCCCTATCGGAGTGGCAATCAGCATTGTTATAAATATTATAATAAGAGTATTAACAATATTTCCGGCAATTCCCACTGTCCCCTTTAAAACACTTGTAACGGATGTAAGGAAACTCCAGTTTACAGAACGAATTCCTTTAAAAAAAACATATAGTATTATTCCAATCAACAGAACCACCGAAAAAGTCGCACACAGATAGATTAGCATTCGTGTTGCAAAATCTTTTAGTTTTCTCTTTTTACCAATCATTCTGCCACTCCTTTCTTCCTTGCTTTTAACAATGCAAAGTTCACTATCATTATGAAAATATAAAGGACAAGTCCGACAGTAAATAATACCTGTCTGTGTAATCCCTGTGCATATCCCATTTCACTAACAAGCTGTGTCGTCAAAGTTCTGACAGAATTGAAAGGTAAAGGTATATTTACTGAGCCTCCTGCAACCATATTTATTGCCATCGCTTCACCGAGTGCCCTTCCTATTCCCAGAACTGCTCCGGTTAAAATTCCTGATTTTGCAGCCGGTATAACCACCTTGAATATTGTCTGTTCTTTTGTTGCCCCAAGTGCAAGCGACGCTGACCTCAAACTGTCAGGTACAGCTTTAAGCGATGAAGCACTTACGCTTATTACGGTTGGAAGAATCATTATGACCAACACTATAATCGCCGACAACATATTTGCTCCACCTGTGAATGAATGTTCACTGTCATTTGCAAATATAATTTTTTCTATTTTGTACATCCACGGATTTAAAATCATCATTCCTATAAGACCATATATTACTGATGGAATAGCTGCCAAAAGTTCAACAGCTGATCTGTACACATCTCCTATTTTCTTACCTGCCATTTCTGATAAAAATACTGCTGTCAAAAGTCCAACAGGCACTCCTAACAGAACCGAAACAGAGGTTCCGACAACGGATGATAAAATAATATAGCCAATTCCAAACGCCGGTGTTTGCGCAGTAGGTTTCCATTCACTACTAAACAGTAAATCAAACACCCCGACTTGTGCCAAAGCCGGGGCTCCTTTGATGAACATATATAATGTGATGGCACAAACTGCAAATATAGCTACAACTGCACAAATCAGGAAAATGATTTTTGCTGTTTTTTCTATAAATGCTTTTTTGTTCATAAGCTCCCCCTACTGTGGAATAATAAGACCAACCTTTTTGATAACTTCCTTACCATCCTCTGATTGTATGTAATCAAACCATGCCTTAACCAAATCACTTTGGTCACTTATCTGTCCCTTTGTTGCCATTACAAATGGTCTTTGAAGCACGTATTTTCCTGCTAAAATCTGCTCCTCTGTTGGCTCAATCCCATCAATCTTCATTCCTATTACTGTAGAATCAACTACATCGAGTGAAACATATCCGATTGCTCCCGGAGTAGATGCGACCTTTGCAAGAACAGCTCCTGTTGAATCAAGCTCCTGTACATACGCACATTTATCTGCTATATCCAATAATTCCTCGAAAGCATCTCTTGTACCTGAACCTGCCTCACGTCCAATTACTACTATAGCCTCATCTGCTCCACCAAGCTCACTCCAATTCTTTATTTCGCCTGAATAAATCTTCGCAAGCTGATCTGATGTAACATCTACAACTGCATTATCCTTATCTGTTATTACTGCAATTCCATCAATAGCTACTACGTTTTGTTCCAAGCCATTTGCTTTTTCCTCATCCTTTAATGCTCTTGATGAGTTTCCGATATCTACCGAACCTGCTGCAAGAGACTCAAGACCAGCTCCTGAACCTGTATACTCAACTGTTACTGTTACACCCGGATTTGCTTCCATAAAGCTTTCAGACATTGCTTCGCACAGCTTTTCCATTGATGTAGAACCTGCAAGTGCAATACTTCCACTTAATTTTGCATTTGCTCCATCCTCATTTTTGCTACCACAACCGGTAACGGCAAGAGCCATAAGTGAACCGGCAACTAACATTCCAACTATTTTCTTTTTCATATTCATACTAAAGTCCTCTTTTCTGTTATTTAAATTCTCTTTATTTATTGGCGCCTTTCGTGTACATTTACATCCTATATATTTAATGTAAAATCCATAACCAACACTATGTAAAACCTTGGTAAATTTCAAATAAAGCAAAATAAAACAGGAAAGTTCATTGAACTTTCCTGTTTTATTATTCATTATCCTGCAAATCTTTAAGGGCCTCATTGATTTTAACTTCATCTTTCTTTTCAAACCACCAGCTTGCCAGCCAGACAAATGCATAAATCAAAACATATTCTATTAAAATAACTATATATTCATCCGCATTTGAATACCACTTAAACAGATATCCGCAACCGGAAACTATCATCAGCAGACATATAAAGTGAACTATCACTCTAAATATTATTCTTTTTTTACTTAAACCCTCACAATCAATTATCAATATGGACGGAATGGAACAAAGCAAAGCTGTAAGTGGAATAGTAATCGGTATATACCACTCAATTTCAAAGCTTTCTATACCATAGCGAAAATAACCTATTATTTCCTGTATTCCAAGTCCGACTAATATTGCTGTTGAAATCATTAACGTTTGATAAAATACTATTTTACATTTGTTCATATCACAACCCCAGCTTTCTTTTCAAATCTTTTACATAGCTTCTCGAAATAATTATCCGCTCATTATTTAGAAGCTCTGCTATCATCCGTCCGTTAAAATCTGCTTTTACAGACTTTATTTTTCTAATATTTAAAATCATCGACTTAGAACATCTGAAAAAATCCACACTGAGCATATCTTCCAATTCGTACAATCTGTATTTTGTCTTATAGCAATTTCCTTTCGTATATACATATGTATGTTTATCAACAGATTCTACATAATATATTTTATCCAACTTACATACCAGCGTCTCAGAATCATTTGTAACAGGAATGCCAAGACAATCATTTTTTAATATATCAATGGCATTTTGTATTTCATCTGTTACCGTAACTATATGTATTACTGCCTTTTCATCTTTCTTTTCTGAAATCTTATTTATCTCAACCTGCACGTAAGCTCTTTACCTCCTGCTGAAATTTCACTTTATTCGGAGGTAAAAGTATAATTTCCGTCACTTCTTACATTAAATGTAATACCTCCGGAATATGTTGTGTTATCACCGGCAAGCTTCCATTTTCC
>CALZHV010000166.1 GCA_945787485.1 uncultured Lachnospiraceae bacterium | reverse complement strand
TAATAAGGAGATTAAAAATGAAAAAGCTTATTACAGTTATTATTAGTTTAACACTTGTTGCAGCAACCCTTGTTGCCTGCTCAAAAGCAAACAGCAATACAAATGAAACCACAACCGCAGAATCTGGCACACAGGCACAAGCTGTGGAACAAACACAGGAAGGCATGGAGGATAGTACCGAGCCAAGCACCGCAAACACTTCCACCACAGTAAAAAACACATTCAGCAAATATGTAATAGTGTCCTTCAACGCTGTTCAGGGTGCGGTAATCTATAAGCAAGATTATGATATACACGGCTATCCTGAAAGCTGTCAGTTTTATAAAAAATGTGATGCCTGCGGCTATGTCAGCAATTTAAACGGACAGGCACGCGGGAATAAGCACACATCGTTTCATTGCACCGAGTGCGGAAATGATCAAGAAGTAGAAATTACCGTCGATCAACAATGGGTTGAAATTCCGTATGAGAATTGAAATCAAGGTTTATTAATGGTGAGGTGATAACGTAATGCCAAAAGAAGAAATGATAGAAGTTGCCGAAAAGCTAATAAACAATTGCGATACTTTTGAAATTAGAAATTTAGATATCAATAGCAGAAATGATTCTCCTAAAATCATCCATTGCAACGATTATATCAAAGACAAAGAAAAACAAAGTAGGCTCAAACGGATTGCTCCCGAGATTAAAACAGGTATTACAGAGCTTGATGAGGCGGAGTTTATCAAGTGTGGCAGAATTACTGCGATTTTCACAAACGATATCGGTTATCTTGATCAGCAATGCTTGAACAATTTCTGTAACAGGGTTATTGTCGAGAGCGTAAAACATGATTTGAGGGTTTTATGCTTGTTTTCTCAAGAAACAGACCAAGGTGAAATTTTTAAAGAAACCTTTGCCTCTTTGAATTGCGATTCAAAAGATAATAGCTTTTCTAACAAACCATTATTTGTTACGGAGTGCTCTGAATATGAGCCGCTTGCTAATACAAATCGCTATGGCGAAAGAGGAATTTTGCAAAAGCTTGAAAAGAAAATAAAGGTACTTAAAATAAATATTCTTTATATTCCGGAAATAGAGAATTTTCTATTTCAATACAGAAACGAAGAACAGATTAAAACCCTTCACTATCTGTCAACGCTTGCCCAAAGCTTGAATATAAGTGTATTCTTCAGCTTGTTTGCCGGTGTTCAATATCAAAACAATGAAGACATGTTTTTTAATGTGCGAAAAATTGATAAGCATACTTTCAATAAAAACATAGACTGCATAAAAAATAATGTGTTATATGCTGACAATATTTGTCCTGATCAACTTTTCCTCGTAAAGCAATCTAAAAAGTGTGATAATTACTTTAGAATTTTCAGTTCAAATAGTTTCAATTCCTTCGATAAAATCGAAAGCAGGTTCTGTGATTATAACCATAAATAGATGAAAATAACCATTTCGATTTTCAAAATCTATGGATTAAAGCCTGTTTTTTAGTGACACTCAAATGTCTCACTAAAGATTTTATCATATTTTTACAAGCCGAAAAATATGGCTATTTTTGGCTATTTGTGGCAATTTTGTGATATAAAAAGAGCAGAAACAACTAATATTTAGCGGTTTCTGCTCATCTTGGCAGAGAATTCAAAAATGAATCCGAACATTTTTTAATTTTATACAAGGAGAGCATCAAAGCATTCTCCTTGTAGTTTAAGTAAAATATTGCGTCATCGTCATACAAAACTACTGCATTAACAAAATAATTTATCAGTGCTTTACGCTGATTGAGTGTCAGGCATTTGAAATAATTTTTAAGTCGGCGACAATGGACTGCTGAAAGAAGAGTATAAATGAAAAGAGCAGGTTTGAAAAAGCCAATATGCAATTTACCTACACATTGGCTTTAATTAACGGTATTTAGTTGTTTTTGTGACGCTTAATAAATAGTTCTTCTATTCTTTCAATTGGGAATTTTCCAATAATTTCCTCATAGATTTCTTCAATCCAATAGAATACCTTATTCTCGACAACTAATTGAATTATTTAAAATTAATAATAGGTTTTTGCTCCGCATTTATCACAGAATAAAGCATCACTTGGCAATTTGTTACCACAATTTCGGCAATACTTAAATCCTTCTACTACACCAATAGCGTTTTTGTTGTATTCCGGCTCTAATTCTTCAAAAGTATAGTGTTCGTCAGCTATCGAATTTGCAACAATCTCGTCCATATTGTATTCAATAAAAATACTATCCAAAAATCCATCAAGTTCTATAGAATTTGGATATTGCCATTCTCTACTTCTAAATTCATTATCATGAGACCAATAACCATTAGAATGCAACAATTCGTGGAATATCAAATACTTAACAACTTCTTTGTCAACCTTTGGTGATGAGAAAATCTTATTTACATGAATTTGAAAATATAACTTACCATCCTTGACAAAAGAAGTGCATAATGCATACCAATTCCTTACAAAATCATTGCTCCAAGCTATTTTAAGCAAATTATCAACCCTTAGCTTTGGATATTGCTCAAGAACCTCTTTTAACAATTCCTGTAAATCAAAATAGTTTTCAACATACTCGTATTCTTTTCTCTGCCTTTCAATTTCTGCAATATCAGCCTCTTTGTATTCTTCAACTGTATCAAAAATTGTTTTTTTAAAAGCGAAGAAATAATGATAAATTTGTTGAAGTATAGGATTCTTGTCATATAATTCTTTTAGCCATGCTTCCTTATCTTCTTCCTTTGCAAAAAGAGAATTCATTCTTTTCGCTATTGCATTTGTATCAAGAAGCTTACTTTGAGTTAATTCAAAATATGCAGGCATTTTATGAAATTCATCTATGTAATCAATAAGATATTGTAGCTCGATCTCATCAGGCTTTGTATCACAAGAATCGAAATAACAATCCAGTAGCAGTTCGGGTGTCATTTTATTTCTGAGAAGAGAAATGTTATTGTTAATGCTATTATAACAGTCTATCTGAGAATCAAAAACCAATAGTTTTATGTCATCACCGTTTTCATCTATTACAGAATACCATCCAACAGCTGTAGCTGATTGTTTTTCTTCAGATAAAAGGTTAACCTTCATCAGATGATACAGTTTTAGGTAAATATCCCTTTTGCTTACAAGCTCCTCTTTGATATCTGCTATTTCTTCTTCGGCAGATTGTGAGTTTTTATCGGTTGAAAATCCCTCAAGAAATTCCGCCATTAATTCATTAGGAGCCACCTCCGGCAAAATTTCATTTTTTTCCTCAATTTCCTCCGATTCATAATCCTCAAATATATCAAGCGATTTTGGATCTAACCAATATGCAAAAGTTTCCCAATTATCATGGAAGGAAACAATGTACGCAACATCTGTTCCTTTGGCTTTTGGACCTCTAAGTCCCCTTCCAATCATTTGTAGTAACAATGATTCACTATTAGTTTCACGAGTAAGAAATACCGTTTTAATATCAGGAACATCACTGCCCTCAGTCATTATTTGCACATTAATAAGTACATCAAATTCATTATTTTTAAAGCGAGCGATAACATCCTGTGCATCACTTCTGTTTGAAATTGCATAATCGCAGGATATTCCTGCTTTTTTAAATTCCTCACATAAAGTTTCAGCATGTCCTTGATTTACTGCGAAAATCAATGTTTTTCCATATGTTTCTTTATTGTCTAAATATTGTTTCAGTATAACTGAATTCCTGGCAGACGATTTCGCAATGTTATCTTTTAGCCTTTCTGAAAGTTCAAAATATTTTGCAAAAAATGCCTCATCCTCCGGTGTACAATTAAACTCTATTTCACCAATCAATTGGGTTTCTACCGGTATATATTTTGGTTTAGCCAAGAAACGAGTAGCTATCAATTCCTTTAATGTAATTTCATACACATAGCCTTTTGTGCCAATACCATTTTTAACATTATAATCAATATTAAACAGCTTTTGTAAAGCTCCTTGGTCATACTTTTGCATTCTCTTGGGAGTAGCTGTTAATCCTAATAATACTCTATTAGGATTTAATGTTGTAACTCTCTTTAACACCTTTTGATAGTTCCCGGCTACTGCATGGTGTGCTTCATCAATAACTACAATAAGTTTACGCTTACCTTGTGCACCAAGCATACGTTCAATAAAACGATATCCGTATTTATTGGCAACAGAAGCTATACTACATACATATATATCAGATTTGTAAGCAATTGACATATGCAGGTGCCTACCGGATACTGGTAAAATTCGTAATTTGCTTATACCTGTACCATTTAGTATTGGTGCTTGTTTTACAAATTCATTATAGGTTTGTTCAACTAGTTCTTGACGATGCACTAACCAAAGCACTCTATATCCTTTAGTAACACCTTGGGACAATAGCCAATTTACAGCAGTAAAAGTTTTACCACTACCGGTTGGCATAACTACTACACCATTTCGATTTTGAATATCTTCGTCCAATTTGAAATAATTGGTCATTGCATCAACAGCTGACTGTTGATGTGGCATAATTAGATTTCTGTTATCAGGTGTTGAATTATTTATATCTATATAATCGAAATAGTTTTTCATAACTTATTCCCTCTTTCTACAAATAATGATTACTATTTAATTATAAATCATTATTTGAGCTTTTACAATATTCAACCTTGTAACAGTACCAAAATATTCCCCTAACTCTAAAATATGGCTATTTTGGGCTATTTGTGGTCATTTTAGCACAAAAAAAGGCTTGAAAACCGATGTTTTCAAGCCTGTGGCAGAGGTATAAGAACATTACCCGTTTACAAAATCAAAGATTTTGAACGGGTCCCGAGAACCTTGGCGTTCGCAGGCTTTGCCTGCTCGGCTAAACGATTCTTCGAATCCTTATCTTCTTCTATCGAAGAAAAAAACAGACATCCGTGTGG
>CALZHV010000165.1 GCA_945787485.1 uncultured Lachnospiraceae bacterium | reverse complement strand
CATATACATAATATAATACCGGTAATAATCATATGATAATAATTGTCAACCCATAAATCAATTTTATTTACAATCAACACTATTCCAACAAAAGTTATTACATTAGTAATCCACCTTTTATAGGTTATTAAAGGTGTCCTATTTATCAACTTTGAAGAATATATTATCATATCATTTGTTCTGTAAAGCAAAGCTACAATTGTACCGATTAAAACACCATAAATGCCTATTTTTGCAGTAAAAAATATAGAAACCAATAAATTAATTATCGTCTCTAATACAGCTCTCCACTGAGTTTTTTCAAAATGCTGTGCAAAATTTATTACAATATTTGATGATTTTCTTCCATTTGCCATAAGATAGAAAGTAACAAATAGAATCGGGATATACTTATCAATATAATCAATATCGTTTACATCTGCTGTATATAATTTTAAAAATGGTAATATCAATATATATGTAATACAGAACATTGCAAAAGTGAAAGACATATTATACACTTCATATATATCAAAATATTTCAAAAATGTTTTTCTATCAGTGTCAAATTTTTGTCCCAAAGAATATAGAAAGCTATCTGATACAGACACCGTTACAGACTTCACCATACCGAATATCATTGCGTACATAGTATAAACACTAACATGCATTAATGATGAGAAAAACGTTAACAACAAAACATCTATATTGTTGAACACTAATTCACTAATTTGGTGAACTAAAACAGATTTTCTTTGAGATATAGCCTCGAAATCAGGTTCAATCTTTAAATCTAACCATTTGTAATTTTTCCTCATGTAAAAAACAATAATCAGCATTTGGATAAGATTAAAGAAGAAATATGTACTTTGAATTAATACAACATTTGCATAACAATTAAGAATTATAATCTTCGCTATGCTTACACCGATTGTTGTGAAGGTAGTGATATTTGTTTCAATGAAAGATTTCCCTTCTGCCCTAAGAAAAATTTTGAACTTGCCTTGAAAAAAATAACTAATCGCTCCAGATAATCCACTTAGCAGCACAACAAAAAATACCGACAACTTTGATATACTTGTTTTTATAAATGCAGTATATCCTATGGACATAGCTATTACAATCAGCAAATATATTGTCCCTGTTCGTTTATAAAAATAATTAGTTGCCGCCATAATTCTATTTATAGATTTCTTATCATCTAATGAAAATGGCTTGTACAAAGCCTGTAAAGTAGCAGTTCCTACCCCCGCCTCAAGCAAAGACATATAAGTCAAAATATTACTTACTGAATTAAGCAAACCATTAGACTCTGAACCTAAATTTACAAGAGTTAACCTTGGAATTATTATTCCTAATGATATTGTTACAAACTGTGCTAACAAACCAAATATTAAGTTTTTAATTCCTTTATTTTTCATATCGTTACTGACTTTCAAATTAAAATATGTTATCCATAAGGAGCACTTACTATATTTTGTTTTAACGCTGTGATTACATGTCTAAATCGTGATTTTGTCACGTTTATTCTTTAATAAAGTACAACAAATACATTATTTTAACTTTCCATTTACTATTAGATATAAGAACATTAATGAGATTTTTTCTTATATATTGTAAATATTTTTCTTTTATAATATGGCAATAGTCTAACATGTTTTCTTTTTTATACATTATATAATAATTAATGCTCATATCCAAATAATCATTTTGAGACAAATAGAAACATTTTCTACTGAATTGTTTTGTAATATCTATTATTTTTCTTCTAACATCTAAACTACCATATAAATTTTCAATATTTCTTCTAGTCGCACTATTTCTTCTGCAAAATACACAATAAAGAGCCTCATCCAAGTACGAAGCTATCTTAGCATTTTTACAATAATTTATTAAAAACAAATTATCTTCTGCTATTTTCAAAGATTCATCAAATAGTTCTGTTATTAAATCTCTTTTAATGACTTTATTACACAAACTAAAAAACACTGTTCTGGGAGAATCAAATAAATGTTCAACAAATTCGTCAATGGTCATTGGACTATGTATTTTTAAATTTGGTATATCTTCAACTATTTTATCTTCAATAAGATTTTTGAACCTACAACATACAATATCCGAATTATTTGTAACCATTAAATCAATCATTTTTTCGTACATTGTCGACTCAATAAAATCATCAGGATCAACAAACCCCAGATATACACCTTGAGCGATTCTTATTCCTGCATTTCTGGCAGCACTAACACCTTGATTACCTTGATGAATAACAACTATTCTGTTATCTTTTTCGGCATACTCATCTAATATTTTGCCACAATTATCAGGAGAACCGTCATTAATAAAAATTGCCTCAAAATCAGTAAATGTTTGATTTAGAATACTGTTTATACATCTTTGTAAATATTGTTCAACATTATAAACAGGAATAATAATTGATAGTTGTGGCATAATGGCTCCTTATTTTTTTAGAATATTTATCAACTTATTTCTTAGCTGAATTCGCTTGATAAATAATTTCATCATGAATTTTAAAAATATTTTTTGAATAGGATTAATGTTTTGATAATTCTCGTAGTAATATATTCTGGATTTATGTGTTAATTTCAATGTTTCGATTTTATTGTAAACTGTAGAAGTTGACGTTCCATGATTAT
The DNA here is from genome assembly GCA_945787485.1 of uncultured Lachnospiraceae bacterium. Classification (GTDB taxonomy): domain Bacteria; phylum Bacillota; class Clostridia; order Lachnospirales; family Lachnospiraceae; genus Coprococcus_C. Next base: position 2,339 of record CALZHV010000165.1, on the reverse strand, counting down.
GAACAAAAAACAAATCATTTACAAACGCAGCTTTATATCCCAAATTGAGTAGTTTTCGTCCCAAAATGCGTTCTTCACAATATAGAAATACGCCATCATCCAAAAAACCAATTTCTTTTAATACATCTGCACGAATTGCAAAGAAAGAGCCCGGAATAAATTCAGTTTCAATCAATCTATTATTATATATATAAACCGGATCTTTAAAACATCTGCCTTTATCAAACTTAAATGTACACGCTAAAATATCATCATAATAATTTGGTAATTTGATCGTCTTTTTTGAGAACGAGCCATCTTTTTCTTTCATTATTGGAGCTATCATCGCCAAATTATCATTAAGGCAAAAACAATCAATTAGCTTAGGAATAGTATCATTTTCTAAAATGACATCCGGATTAGCGATAATAATGTATTCAGAATTATATTTATTTAATGCATATTTTGCACCGTAATTATTACCATAAGAATAGCCACCGTTTATATCCGATACTATAAAATCTACTTTTGAGTTCGCATGATATTTATCGTTCAAAATAGACTCTGATTCATTTTTTGACCTATTATCTACAACAATAATATGAAAATCATCATAATTAAAAGATAATAATAAGTCTGTCAAAAAAATTGTTGATTTATAATCGTTGTAATTAAGTATTACTATACTTGCATCATTCAATTTGCTCATCCTACCTTTACCCATTTAGATTTTTCAAAATCCCAAGTTTTAACTACCTTGGCAGGTGAACCGACCGCAATAGAATACGGCGGAATATTTTTTGTAACGACACTATTTGCACCTATTATTGAATGTTTTCCTATAGTAACACCAGGTAAAACACATACTCTCTGCCCAACCCAACATCCTTCTTCTATTGTAACATCTTTTACTATAATATCTTGTGGACTATATCCTCCTTCTATAGTTGGATCCATTCCGTGATTATGATCAGTAACAAACACATCTGGTCCAAAAAGAACATCGTTGCCGATAGTTATATTCCCCGCACAAGTAATTCTTGCACGACATTGAACTCTAACATTATCACCAATAGATAAGTTTGATTTAAGTTTTTCTTTAAAATGCCAATCATAAGCAAGTAATTCACTATTAGGTCCAATCCAAGTATTATGTCCAATAATAATATTGTGTTTCCCTACAATCTCACAAGTATCACCAAAACCAATATTTCCTATTGCACTTGATTTATCAAATGATTTAAAACCCTTAATAAAAATTTTCTTTTTTATTCTAATTGCAATTCTCTTAAATAATCCAAATACATTCATATACTAACCAATCTTTTTTATTTCTTCATACACTCTATCACAATTATGATTATCATATATTTGATAGAAGTCTCTCATCCGATTATAATATTTTTCAGTCATAATAAAATCATTTTGATAGGCCTCTTCAAGATTGCTAATCAGTTCATCAATACAATAAGCAACCTTTCCAAATCCGTTTTTCTCAGCATCAAATACACTTGACTGATACTGCTTAGTAAAAAATTCTGCTTTATCAAATTGAAAATATAAAACAGGCTTATTCATATAAGCAAAATCAAAATGAACGCTTGAATAGTCGGTTATCAATAATGCCGATTCCTTTAGAAGCTCTTGAATGTCATATTGATTGTCCTTATAAACAATTTCTATCTTTTCACAATCTGTTTTGAACGAATTTACATATTTTCGCATATCGTTATGAAGATAAAACACCAATGTCAAACCGTTTTTGATTAAAAAGTTTTGTAATTGATCATTGAAAATAAAACTTGAATACGCCCTAAAATATTCAGTTTCTTCAAAAACTGTATCAGGATTTTGAGCAATGTACGCTCTCCATGTTGGCATAAGAACAATTTTTTTCTTATTAACATTAATATCATGCCAGCCATCTAAGCGAGGAAATCCTGTATATACAACTTCATTCTTGGTATAGCCATAATTGTTTAATACATTTTCATACTCTGATTTTCCGCTACAAATATACAAATTGATCTTTGCATATTTTTGAAGGCAGAATTCAGATATGCCATATGATACCCCATGTGGAAGAAAAACATCTTTGACCTTTATGAATTTTTTTATTCTCCTACAAAAAGAAACAGAATCAAACGGACAACACCCATTCACATGTGCACTAATATGTATTGGAGACATAACATAATACACAAAATGCTTAAAACTATTAAACTTAATTATGTTACCATATTCTTTGATTTTTTTATAGTCATCACTGGATTTATCAATTATATAATATACTTTTTCGTTTGGATGTTGTTCTCGCAAATATTTATAAAAATAATAGCCATTGTCTCTTGCTTGATCTG
>CALZHV010000164.1 GCA_945787485.1 uncultured Lachnospiraceae bacterium | reverse complement strand
CTGTGGGTTGCCAGAATAAATAAAAAACATTCGGAAACGGCAACACTTTCTGATGTTCAGCTGCTGCTTCAAAAAAGAAGTGATAATAAGGACTCTCATCCGGGTAAGCTTGACATATCAAGTGCCGGACATATTCCTGCAGGAACAGGTTATGAGACTTCTGCCGTAAGAGAGCTTAAAGAAGAGCTTGGAATAGATGCAAAGGAAGAAGAACTTCATTACTGTGGTAAGAGAAGAAAGGAATATAAAAAGAAATTTCATGACAGTGTTTTCTGGGACAACCAGGTAAGCAATGTTTATGTAATTATGAGAAATATTGAAGCTGAAGATGTTAAATACCAGCTCTCAGAGCTTTCCGGAGTAATGTGGATGCCGTTTGATGAAGTATATTCAATGGTTGAAGCAGATTCTCTTTTGGATGCGCAAGGCGACATAATTAATACAAAAAGCTGCATAGCGCTAGAGGAAATGAATATGCTCAAAAAGTATGTTGAAGATAATCTTGAACAGCTTGAAACAGAACAGAATAAAGTTTAATTAAAAAGAACCGGGAGATTAAATGATATGTATTGTCATATCAGATACATATTATTTAATCTCCCGGTTCTTTTTGTTTATTATTTGTAAAATAAGTTTTAATTATTATCAATCATTATTCTACTTTATTATTGTTGTAGCGATAAGCTCTTCTTTGGCAAGATCGAAGCAGTCCATTATTTCAGGAGAGAAAACTCCGCATTCGCCATCTTTAATCATCCTCATTGCTTCATTATATTCATATACCGGCTTGTATACACGCTTGTTGATAAGTGCATCGTATACATCGACAATTGATACAACCTGTGCCCAGATTGGTATATCATCTCCTGAAAGTCTGTCAGGATAACCATTGCCATCATATCTTTCATGGTGGTAACGGCATATGTCATAACAGTATGTATAAAATTCTGAATCATTTTTCTTTGAAGCAGCAATTATGTCACTGCCAAATGTTGTATGCTTCTTCATTTCTGCAAACTCTTCCGGTGTTAATTTGCCCGGTTTAAGAAGAATGCTGTCAGGTATGGAAATCTTTCCTAAATCATGAAGGGCAGAAGCAATTGTAATAAGCTTGCATTGTTCTTCGGTAAGCCCGTATTTTGGATAGTATTCTCTTACATAATTAAGCATTATTGAAGTAAAGGTCTGAATATGGCTGATGTGATCACTTGATTCGGTTCCTCTGAATTCAACAACAGAGCTAAGCATATCGATAAGAAAAGCGTTACTTTCCTTAAGTTCATTTGTAATCTGGTCAAATTGATTGGTTTCTTCTACAAGCTGCTTTTCGAGTATTGCTTTGCTTTCGAAAAGCTCGATTATGTTTAATGTTCTACGCATTACGACATTTGGGCTAAATGGCTTGTAAATGATATCGCTTGCACCATATTCGTATGCTTTTTCATCAGTGGCATCAGTAGCTTCACCTGTTATCATAATTACAGGGATTCTGCCTTTAAGATTTTCGTCAGCCATATATTTCAATACTTCAATACCGTCTTTATTAGGCATTACAAGATCAAGGAAAATAACTGATAAGGTTTCCTTGTTTGCAGCAATTGTATCTATTGCTTCCTGTCCATCTCTTGCCTCGAGAATGTAAAATTGTTCATTAAAAATGAGCTTGAGCATTTCTCTGTTGAGATCTGCGTCATCAGCAATCAAAATTACTTTCTGATCCATAATGGTCTCCTTTGCAATAATCTAATTTTTCAACTCTTCATAAGCGGATTCGGCTTTTTCGTATTCTCTCTTTAACTTTGGAAATATGATTGAAGCCCCATCCATATCACCGGCTCTTAGACATTCAGTGATAGCACTTGAGATAAGAGTAAGCTGAGTAAAAGCCATATTTGCGGATATGCCTTTTAATGTGTGTGCCGCTCTGAAAGCTTTGTCGACGTTTTTTTCATTCATTCCATCAAGGAGCTGTTGATAGCAATCGTTTTCAAAAAAAATGTCACAGAATTTTGGAATAATATCTTCACTCATCAGACGTCCAATTATTTCGTTATAATTACCACCAATTTTGTCATAAAACTCTTTTGCAGTCATTTAGGCACCTCCATTCGCATATATAAAGAAATTATACAACAATTATGTCGATAATGGAAGAATATAACAGTTTGTTTTAAAGAAAAATATTATTAATAATTTAATTTCTTCTGGTTTATGATGTTTTATGTTAACAATTAATAATCAGATTCCAAATGTCGGTATTAAAGTATTGGAATTATCGTTTTTTTTGATATAATGTGAATGATTGACATGATTTTGATGTAAAGAAGTTTATAAGCACAAATGTTTTTTGTATAAGGCATAAGGAGGAAAAATGGATATTAAAAACGTAATAGAAACATATGATTCTATGTTTGGAAAAAACAGCATTGAAGAGATAAAAAAATATCTTGTTGATAATATTAATAAAGCTGCTGAAACAGAAGATTTAAAGTCACAGCTTGCTCTTGTAAATGAAATAGTGAGCCTGTGTGGAGCGACCGGGGATGTTGAGCTTGGTACACAATATATACCGATTGTAAATGAATTAATTATAAAACTTAAACTTGAACAGAGCGCAAATCATGGAGTTGCTCTGTTAAATATTGCAAATGCATATAGTGCATTTGGAATGTATCAAAGAGCATTACATTATTATGAGCAGACAGAGGTTATCTTTAAAAATAAATTAAAACCTGATTCGCCTTATTTTTCAAATTTGTATCAGAATCTGGATAAGCTTTACAAGGAAATGAATCAGGATGAAAAGATAACAGCAGGAAACACATTTGTAAAAAATCTTGATGCATGCAGAAGCTTTTATGAGCAGTATGGTGCGTCAATGATACATGATAAATTTGCTGAATATGAAGATAGAATAGCTGTCGGCCTTGTAGGTGAAGGCTCTGATTGTTTTGGCTTTGATGATATTATTTCTACAGATCATGATTACGCTATAGGCTTTTGTATGTGGCTTACAGACGAGGATTATGACAAGATAGGAAATAAGCTTCAGGAAGCATATGAAAAACTTATAAATGATATGGGTATGATATCTGCCAGAAAAAACGGCATTTCAACCGGAATGTCTATTGCGATAGACGGGAGAAGAGGCGTAAAGACGATAAACGGATTTTACAGTGAAATAACCGGTCTTAATTCGGCAGATGAAAATATGGCTCAAGCTATATGGACAGTAAGTGATGAAAAGCTTGCGACTGCAACAAACGGAGAAATATATAAAGATACACTCGGTACATTTACGCAGATAAGAAACAGTATACTTGAATACAGACCTGAGGAAATCAGACGACTTATGCTGGGGGAAGAAATGCATTATTTCTCGCAATATGCTCAAAGTAATTACAGTCGAATGATGGCAAGAAAAGATTATGTGTCTGCTAATCTTTGCATTTCAAAGGGTATAGAAAGTGCCATGAGAATTGCATATATACTTAATAAACAATATGCCCCATATTATAAGTGGATGCGCAAGGGAATGGACAATTTAACAGTACTTAGAAATATGACTAAACTGTTAGACGAAATTGCTCTTTGCGAAAATCAGAAGGAAGTATGGGAAAATATCAAATATAATCCGGTGGCAGTATTTACACAGGACAAGGTTGTCGATTTGTTTGAAAAAATTGCTGTGCTTATTGTAAATGAACTTAATGAACAGGGCATTATCAAAGGACAAAATCCGTTTTTGGAAATGCACAGCAGAAAGCTGCTTGGTCTTGATATAGTGAACGAGAATGCGGAGGTAATTGATAAAATGGAAGAACAAAAGGTTGACAAAAGAACAGAACTTATTGAAAACATTGTTAAACATGAATGGCAGCAGTTTGATAAGGTAAAGAATGAAGGCGGACGAGCTGATTGTCAGGATGATTGGAACACATTTTCAATTATGCGAAAGAGTCAGTACATGACATGGAACGATGTACTCCTCGAAAGCTATTACAATGATTTGCTTGTTGCTGAAAACAGCGGATGGAATCTTATTATGGAAAAATATGCACGTATGATGGCTTCTACTGCGCCACAGCGATATGATGAGATGAAAGACCAGCTTCCAAAGAGAAGTGAGTACAGAATTACCGTTCAGGAGGAAATAATTAAAATTCAGGTAGAATGGATGGAGGAATTTGCTGCAAAATATCCTAAGATGGCAGGCAATGCGAGAAGCATACATACAAGCGAGGATTCAGCTTATAACACATCTTATGAAACATATTTAAGAGGCGAGATTGGAACTTATTCAGAGGATACTTTGCTTTTGTATGGCAGATTTATAGTAGAGGTACAAAGAGCAAATCAAAATCTGGCATACCTCATTATGGAAAATACAGCAAAGCTTTATGGTTATGCATCCGTTGAAGATGCAGAGTCAAAGCTTAAATAATGAACCGATTTGTGCGAAAGGGTAGATAATGGACGATATTTCAGCAATTGTAGTATTAAAAAAGGGCGAAGGAAGAACGATTAAGGCGGGAGGCCTCTGGATATTTGACAATGAAATAGCAAATGTTATGGGTAGCTATGATAATGGAGATATTGTTATTGTAAGAGATTTTGACGGATATCCAATGGGAAAAGGCTTTATTAATAATAATTCCAAAATTATGGTGAGAATGCTCACGAGAAATGTTGATGATGAGATAGACAGGGCATTTATTCGTATGCGCGTAGAAAATGCATGGAAGCATAGAAAGGTTGTTATGCAAAGTGAGACACATGATGACCTTAATTGTTGCAGGATAATTTTTGGAGAGGCAGATTTCCTGCCCGGTATTGTTATCGACAAATTTGCTGATGTATTGGTAGTTGAGTCACTTGCGCTTGGCATAGACATTCTCAAGCCTGTAATCGTGGAAGAACTAAAATCGGTTCTGGCTGAGGATGGCATTGTTATAAAAGGTGTATATGAAAGAAGTGATGCAAAG
>CALZHV010000163.1 GCA_945787485.1 uncultured Lachnospiraceae bacterium | reverse complement strand
AGAAAAAGAAAATAAAGATAATAAAAACGCTAAAAACAATAGACATAAATATGGCAAGAGAGTTGCTATAGTCAAAAACGGAATTATACTCAAAATATATAACTCTTTGGGAGAATTAGAAGAAAATTCTATCAACGACTTTGGAGAATTTCTATCAAAAACACAAATAAATTTAATATGCAATAAAAAGCGAAAGACTTTATACAAAGATTTCGACTTTTTATATATAAATAATTAATTAAACAAAAATTGTATATTTAATTTGATATTTAAACATAATAATTCCCCTAGAAAAAAATGAGTGATATAACCTCTAACGATAAGATTTAAATCTATCGATAGAGTGTTATATCACTCATAGCTTTTTAGGAAATAAATCCCTTTTTTAAATGAATTTATCCCTCAATTGTGATGCATTTTTTTGTTTCAATCTGTTTAACGTCTTTTTTAGGAATATCAATTGTAAGAATTCCGTGTTTAAACTTTGCTTTTACATCTTCGTATGTTATTGCATCACCTACATAGAAGCTTCTCTGACATGAACCTGCATATCTCTCACGTCTGATATAATTACCCTTCTTTGCCTCTTCGTCCGATTCAGCTTCATTCTTGTCAAATCCTTTTGAGGCACTGATTACAAGATAACCATTCTGTAAGTCAACAGATACCTGATCCTTATTGAATCCCGGCAAATCAATTGTCATTTCATACCCTGAATCATGTTCTTTGATATCAGTATTCATAACATTTTTTGCTCTGTGACCATAGAGTTTTTTCTCCAAGTTTTTGAATTCCCGATCATCAAATCCAAACCAAGGGTCATCATAAAATCGATCCATCAAACCAAAGCTCTCATTAAATAAACTAGGCATTAACATAAGTCATCCTTCCTTTCTGTCATACGACTTTACCAAATTATTAATTGTTACTTTGAACCTGGAATGTTTAGAAATCTTTATTTAAGATTCCTTTTCTTATGTTCTATACCTGTTATAGCACTGTTGTTAGCACTCGTCAATAGAGAGTGCTAACAATTCACTTTTTTTTCACATTTTTAATTATTATGATATATTTCTTCTATTTTTTCCCGTTTCAAAAAGAAAGCATCCACAATATCCGGATCAAAATCCGTACCTCTTCCTTTTTCAATTATATTGTAACATTCCTCAAGTGGCAGTGCATCCCTGTAGCAACGTTTTGCAGATACCGCATCAAATACATCCGCCACTGCCATAATTCGTGCACACAGCGGAATATCTGTTTTACTAAGGCCTTCCGGATACCCCCTGCCATTCCACTTCTCATGATGATATCTTGCAACCTGATATGCCATATTTTCATATTCACCATTGAAAAGATGACCAAATGTATCCTGAATTATCTTACCTCCGATAACCGGATGCTCTTTCATTTTTTCAAATTCTTCCGAAGTAAGCTTATCCGGTTTCTGTAATATTGCGTCAGGTATACCGATTTTTCCTACATCATGCATAGGTGCTGACTGGACAAGATTATCAAGAAAATCCTTTGTTATAACATTTTTGTATTTTTTGTTTTTTCTAAGATTTTTTGCTATTAAAACAGCATAAGCAGAGGACCTTCTGATATGTCCGCCCGTGCTGTCATCTTTGTTTTCAACAAGAGTTGCAAATCCCATTACCATTTCATTTTGATAATGCTCCAATCCGTAAATATCTGCATTTTCCATAAAAAGATATATACTTAATGTAACCATAGTAGCTGCAATGCATGATATCAGACACTCCGGAAAGATAATCTGGAAAGCCATAATAATAGCAATAATAATTAAGCAAACAATAAGATTCTTTCCTTTTTTTCCGGATATATATCTGTATTTAGATACAATAAGAGCCAGTGTAAGAAGACAATAAATCGCAACCGTAATAAAACAGATATAAACCGGAATACCCATTGAATAATTTGTGTATACTCCCTGCACAAAGTAAAGCTTTTTTATAAATCCGATTGTAAGAAGTACAGAAACCAGGCTCGGCAATATGTATAAAGCCTTAACCCACTTGCCCTTTGGTATTCCTACCGTAACAGAAACCCAATACCAGAACAATAACGCAGCATATATTTGGTATGAAATAAACATGCCCAGATGCATAAGCAAATTTACTATTCTTGGAATAGTATCGATGTAATTAATTGTGCATGCTGTAATACCATCAAATAAAACTGCAATCTCCGTAACAATGAAAAGCATGTCAAAAATAGGATTACATTTACATTTAGAAGATATTTTAACTAAACGATTTCCTTCTCTTAAATAGTTTATTCCTATGTATATTAGAATTAACAGACATACAAGCTGTGCCTTTGACCACTGCAATATAACCATTTGTCCCACTCCTTATCTTTCGTAGTCATAATTGATTATAGCTCTAATTTATTAATGCGTCAAAGAACGTTCCTAATTTGGATTTACATGTACCATTACATGTTTAACCTTCGAAAAGCTTTGCTCAATATCATCATGAATTATCTCAGCTATGTCATGTGCCTCACCCAGTGTAAATGATGCATCCATGGAAACTTCTACATCAACGTATATTTTATTTCCGAAAATACGTGTTTGCAAAAGGTCGATACCTTTTACGTTTTCATTTTTCATAATACATTCCCGTATCATGTTTTCAGTTTCTTCATCACATGCATGATCTACCATTTTGTCCATTGCATCCTTAAAAATATCAGTCGCTGCCTTTGCAATAAATACAAAAATCACAAGACTTGCAATAGAGTCCATTACCGGAAATCCAAGTCTGGCACCCATAATACCTATCAATGCACCGATTGATGACAAGGCATCTGAACGATGGTGCCATGCATCTGCCATAAGTGCACTTGATTCTATCTTTTTTGCATTATAACGTGTATACCAATACATTATTTCTTTTCCGACAATAGATATGATTGCCGATATCAAAGCAAAAATGCCGGGTATTTTTATATTGTCAAAATCTCCCGTAACAATTGTCTTAATTGCATCATAACCAATTCCAAGCCCTGTTACAAATAAAACCATTGCAAGCACTATTGCAGCCACACATTCCATCCTCTCATGCCCATAAGGATGTTCTTTATCGGGAGCTTTTGAAGCAAGTCTGATTCCGATAATAACAATTATCGTGCTAAGCACATCTGATGCCGAATGAATCGAGTCACTTATCATCGCCTTTGAATTTGCAATAATACCGGCAAACAGCTTTAGCAAAGCAAGGGCAAAATTACCAATAATGGTATTAACAGCCACCTTGTTTGCTATCTTTTGAAAATCATTGTTTTTTTCAGCATTTTCCATTTTTGTCAATTTAGTTTCTTCCATATCAGTTACCTCCATTAAATAATAGGATAGCTCTATGGCACCGACTAATTGTGGGAATATAAAGACTTTCAAAAATAAAAAACACCCACGAATCAGTATTAGCAACTACTGTCCCATGGATGCAAGTTCCACTGTCACATTGTGACCCGACCCCATAACAAGAATGTTACGGTCTGCTCAGTTTGTACTGTAGATTATATGCAGTGCAAAGAGTTTTGTATATTTTATCATATGAATATATGCTTGTCAAAGTAAACTGAATTTTAAATTTTATTTTTAATTATATTTTAATTTTATAGTTTTTATATTTTTTTGGGATCATCAACAATTGAACATGTTTTTCAGTTTTTAATATCTTCTGGTTCTGAAATTTCTTTCATCATTTACGACATCAATCATCTTTGCATTCATGCTTTCAATATTGATGTAACTGCCACGTTCAATCATGATAATAACATTATCAATTTGTTCTTCAGTTCCCTGTATTTCCATTGATACAGCTCCATCAGGATCATTTCTAACCCATCCTGTCGCACCAACACGATTTGCGGCGTGCTCTGCCCTGTATCTAAAGCCTACTCCTTGCACAAACCCACGAAATTTTATGTATTTTCTTATTATTTTTGTATTATAATCGCTCATTTTCTTACCCTGATATTAATTGTACATCACAAAAAGCAGAACTCCATAAATTCTGCTTTTTTAACATATTATATATTAATAATTAAACTTTTTAAATGCTGAATGCATGTTGTCCGCCTGTTCGTTTAATATATCGGATAATGCATATCTATGCTAAGTCTGTTATTGCTAAGCACAATTCGCAAACATCTGACTAATTTCTTTATATATTACATCTGCAAGCTTTTGATGTCCTTCCTCATCTAAATGTTCCTGATCCTCATTGCTTGGAATAGCATAATCAGATGCTGATAAAAAATGTACTCCACGTTTTTTTGCCACCTTGGCATATTCTGTCTTTAATGCTTTCGATATTTCTACCGAATCCTCACAAAACTCAGGATCATAATCTTCCTTCCACACATTTTCTCCCAAATGAATTGGTGATATAAGCAAAACATTTTCTGCTTTTACATTCTTTAATATAATTTCCAAGCACCTGTCAATTCCATTTGCTATACTAAGGGGAGAACTATTGTTAAAAGTCTTACAGTCATTTGTACCCAACATAATTACAACCATATTTATAGATTGTTTTTCATCAAATATTTCTTTTATTTTGTCAATCCCCTTTCTGCCCGGTCTGGTTTCATCTTCATAAACAGTTGTTCTGCCACATAATCCTTCTTCTATTATTTTTACATCCATGTTCCAAAATTTCTTTTGCAATCTTCCTGTCCATCTTATTCCGGCAGGATATCTCTTTTTTGTATTTGGATTATATCCCCATGTATTAGAATCACCAAAGCATAAAATATTGTTCATCACTATCACCTCTCGTTCAAATTGAAAAAATACATATATTATTTTTTTACATAGTTACCATTATTCTTTTAACACAAACTTTCTGATCCTGTTTAAGCATTCGTAAACAACAGCTCTTGGTGCCGCAACATTAATTCTTTGAAAGCCTTCTCCAATTTCTCCAAATATCTTTCCACTGTCAAGCCACAACTTTGCATCA